>NZ_CP113977.2:916141-1221521 GCF_026870175.2 Flavobacterium aestivum
AAACGGAGTAGTAGAGAGTTACCAAAGAGACAATAGTGGAGAAGTAGTAATAACCAAACTGAATGAAAAAAGTTTAGCAACGATTGCAAAAATCACAGGTGGTGGCTATGTCAACGGAAACAATACAAAGGAAACGTTGGAGTACATAAAAAGCGCATTGGATAAGATTCAAAAAACCGAATTTGAGGCTACAGAAATGGCAGGTTTCCAGTCACAATTTCAATGGTTTTTGGGAATTGGATTTGTCTTATTATTTCTTGATATTTTCTTCTTGGAAAGAAAAACGAGATGGGTGAAAAAGTTGAATTTATTTAATGAAAATAAATAAAGGATTAAGATCATCGGTGAACTAAAGTAATTATTGCCAATAGAGCACTTTGGGATTTAGATTTAAAATGAAAATGAAAAATACAATTGTACACATACTATTACTTTTACCTTTTGTTGTCAGTGCACAACAGAAAGACAAAGTATTGCCTAAAGCAAATGAGGAATATGGAGAAAAGAATTTTGTGGAGGCAGAGGCCAATTATAGAATTTCTAAATCTAAATTTCCTAATAGAACGGTTGCATCTTATAATTTGGGAAACTCTATTTACAAGCAAAACCAGTTTTCAGAATCTAAATATGCGTATGAAAATGCGTTAAAAAATATAAAAACCAGACCTCAAAAGCATAAAGCTTTTCATAATTTAGGTAATGTTTTTATGAAAGAGAAGGATTATACACAAGCTGTTGAAGCCTATAAAAATGCATTACGAAATGACCCTACTGATGAAGAGACACGTTATAATTATGCATTAGCAAAAAAAATGCTAAAAGATAATCCACCTCCAAAGGACGATAAAAATAAAGATAAGAATAAAGACAAAGACAAGGATAAAAAAGACGATAAGGACAAGGATAAAAAGGACGATAAAAATAAGGACGATAAGAAAGACGGAGATAAAGACAAGAAAGACGACCAAAAGGACGGAAACAAGGATAAAAAAGATGAAAAGCCCAAAGATGATGGTCAGCCAAAACCAAAACCAGGAGGGATTCCAAAAGAACGATTAGAAAATCTTTTAGATGCTGTAAATAATGAAGAAAAGAAAATTCAAGATAAAGTAAACGCCAACAAAACGAAAGGCTCTCCAGTAAAAGCAGAGAAAGATTGGTAAGCTTATAAGAGATTATTTACATTAGATTAACGAATAAAAAATAACGATTAAAGAAGTAATGAAAAGATATTTAATTCTATTACTAATCAGTTTTCAAGGACTTTTTGCTCAAGTACAATTTGAAGCTAGAGTAAGCAAAACAACGCTAGGACTCAACGAAAGACTCCGTATTGATTTTGTGATGAATATTGATGGGGATAATTTTGTTCAGCCTTCTTTTGATGGTTTCCGAATTATAGCTGGGCCAAGTCAGCAAGTCAGTCAGTCTTGGATTAATGGGCGAAGTACCTTCGAGAAAAGCTATTCCTATTTTCTTTTGCCTAATCAAAAAGGGACTTTGGTAATTAAGCAAGCAGCCATAGAATATAATGGGCAGATTTACAAAACGTCACCTATAAGAATAAATGTAACAGCAGCAACAGAGCAGCCTCGTGACCCTAATGATTCACAAGTTTCAGCCGATGATAATTTATACTTAGTTGCAGATATTTCAAATACCAATCCGTATATCAATCAACCTATTACGGTAGTCTATAAATTGTATTTTAGTTATAATATAGGAATTACAAAATGGGACGAACTTGGGAAACCAAAATACAATAATTTTTGGAGCCAAAACATTGATATCAAACAATTGGTGGCCGAGGAAGGAATGTTTAAAGGCGAACGTTACCGATATGTGGTATTACGAAAAACGGTTTTATATCCTCAAAAATCAGGAAAGCTTGTCATAGAGCCATTATCCTTAGATATTGATGTGCAATTACCTACCAATCGTAGAGACATGTTTGGGCGTGTAATTATAACGGAAGGTAATAAAAGAGTTTCAGCGGGAGCCAAAACCATAAACGTTAAACCACTACCAGAAGCAGGCAAGCCAGCAGATTTTTCGGGTGCTGTGGGTAGATTTGATTTTAAAGCAATACCTTCAAAAACAACATTGAAGAATGGAGAAAGTCTGGATCTTGTCTTAAGTGTAACCGGAACAGGGAATCTTAAGTTATTTACTTTACCTAAGCCAGAAGTGCCTAATGCATTAGAAATGTATGATGCCGTTCATGATGAGAAAGTAAATACACCACTTTCTGGTATGAACGGAAAAATATCAGACACTTATACTATTATACCGCAATACAAAGGCAATTATGTTATTAAGCCGATGCACTTTTCTTACTTTGATTTAGGATCAGGTACGTATAAAACGATAAGTTCTCACGAAATAAAAATCGATGTTCTTGATGGACCTACACAAACTGCAGAAGCACCAACAAATGCAAGTGTTGGAAAAAATACGATTACAGGAGTAGAGCAGTTTAAATTTATTGATTTAAAAACAAAATTTACGGCAAGAAATGAGCCAGTGTTTTTTGGTTCTAATAAGTTCTATACTTTATTGTTTTTACCATTCTTGTTGCTTCCAATAGTTGTATTATTCAAAAGAAAAAAAGAAGCAATTGATGGTGACGTTTTTGGAAACAGAATCAAAATGAACAATAAATTGGCTAAAAAATATTTATCAGAAGCCAAAAATCAAATTAATAATAAAGAACCTTTTTATGTTGCTTTAGAAAAAGCAATGCATAATTTCTTGAAAGCCAAGTTACATATCGAAACATCAGAAATGAGTAAAGATAATATTCAGGAATTATTGTTGTCTAGAAGAGCCAACCCTATAGCAGTGAATGATTTTATTGCACTTACAGAAAATTGTGAAATTGCGAGATATACACCATCATCGAGTGAAACGATACAACACGATTTTGATAAAGCGGTAACTATTATTGCCGAATTGGAAAAGCAGATATAAGTCACTAAGATTCTAGGTTGCTAAGTAACTTAGAATCTTAGTTTCTTAGAGACTTAGAAATTTTATAGAAAAAAAATGAAAAATATTTTTTACATACTGTTATTAACTACCCAGTTTTTCTTTGCCCAAAGTGGGTTCGAAAAAGGGAATGATTTATACCAAAAAGGGAAGTATGATCTTGCTATCAAAGAGTATGAATCGGTTTTGGCAGAAAACAAGGAGTCAGCCGAATTGTATTTTAATTTAGGGAATTGTTATTATAAGCTTCAGAAAACAGCTCCTGCAATTTATAATTACGAGAAAGCGTTGGTTTTAGATCCTGCTAATAAAGAGGCTTTAAACAATATAAAATTTGCACAAAAACATACAATAGATGAGATCAAAGTAGTTCCAAAAGTAGGCTTTGCAAAGTTACTTCGTGATTTTACTGGAATTTACCCTTTTGATACTTGGGCATGGATTGCGATAGGATTAGCAACTTCATTTTTACTGTTTTTTTTGGGATATTATCTATCTCAAGCAGTAGTTATAAAAAGAATTTTCTTCTTTGGAATGTTTGTAATACTATTGTCTATTATGTTGAGTATTTCGGCAGCCTTTTTTGAAAAAAGTCATTTTGACAATGAAAAACCTGCTATTGTTTTCGCTGAATCTGCAGATGTAAGGAACGAACCCCAAAATGCAAGTGCATCTATCTTTACACTCCATGAAGGCACCAAAGTATACGTAGAAGAAACGTTAGAAAATTGGAAAAAAATTCAATTGACCGATGGAACTGAAGGATGGATTGATAGCAAGGCTATTAAAGAAGTAAAGTAAAAAAATAGATTGCTGATTTGGATTTTGTTTTTCTTAGATGTTGTAAGCACTAAAATTGATTAAATATCTATTATAAAAAGAATAGCCCATAGTTTTTACTATGGGCTATTCTTTTTTAATTTTCTAATAAGGGACAGAACTACATGGATTTTTGAATACTGTCAGGATTAAGATTCGCTACAGAATTACTTCCTGGCTTTGTCATACCATTTTTCAATAGACGGGAAAATAAACCCAGATACTTTTTGAATAGGGTTAAAAAATAGAGACTTGTCTAAGGTTTCTTTTTTGGCGAGATAGTTATGATAATTTATTTTCTCGAAAACAGTAAGGAATATACTAATGATTAAAACCGTTTTTAATACCCTAAAAAAACCACCTCCAAGACTGTTCAGCCAACCTAGAAATGCAAAATCGGCTATGCCAGTTAGAAATTTACCCAGTAAATAAATCCCGACAACCACAACAATAAAAGTGAGTATAAAAGCAATTACCTGAATAGTGTGAGGATTCCAATGCAGCCAGCCAGATAAAATAGCTCTTACTACATCCGAAAATTTTATGGCGATGTAAATTCCTAAAATAAGGGAAAGAAATGAAGCCAATTCTACAAAAAGTCCATTTCTAATTCCTTTATACAACGAGTAACACAGTAGTCCACCTAAAACAATATCAAGAAAGCTCATTTTTACGTTAGTTTTATATTTTTATATCTTTACTTTTGCTTCAAAATTATATAATATGAAACAGAAATCATTACTCAATTTACTTTTTATTATTTGTGTCAGTTTTATCTCATGTTCAAAAGATGATGCATCAAATGATAATCCAGAAGGAAAACAAATTTTGATAAAAAATGTGTCAGAAGAAATCTATAACAACGGACAAGTTGAAAAAAGTTCAACTAACTTTATTTATGAAAATAATATTTTAAAAAATATCTCGAAAGGTACATATGTATCTGAATTAATCTATAATGGAGAAAAAATCGTTAGAATTAATAATTACGTAAATAATGTACTATCTGCTGGATATACGAGTTTTCAATATGATGGAGATTTGTTGAAATATACACTTTCAGGAGAAAAACAAGACAATAAAACAGTTTACAGTTATATAAACAGTGTTTTAACAACTCAAAAATCAGGTCTTTTAAATGGAGTTGATTTAATGGTTTCAGAAACTAAAAATTACAGTTTCAATACAAATATGAATATTGCTGAAACATTAAGTAGTTCTAATACTGGAGGGAAAATTTATGACTCGAAAAAGAAGAGTGTTTATGACACTAAAAATAATCCTATGAAGTTCATGAATAAATATTTTAAAATAATTTATAAATGTGAGGGATTTGATGGGTTGAGTAAAAATAATGAAATTTCTTTTGATTCGTTTTTCCCAATTTCGAGCACTACTCCAGCTAAAACAAGATTTGAAATAATATATAATGCTGATGATTTCCCAATAGAGATCAAAAAATATAGTGTTTTAAATAACGTTTTAATTTCTAAAACGAATATAGAATATCAATAAAGGTTTTTATATCGAATAGAATTCGATTTTCACTTTTAAAAATTAGAAATGTCAAGAGACGCACAACTTAAAGAACGCTGGGAAAAGATAGTCGATATACTCTCCAATCAATTCTCACAAGGAGAAGATTTAGATCTGGATGCCATAATTTATCTAATTGGTGTACAGGAATTAGGGAAATTACATCGTGAGTTCAAAAAAGATGAGAAACTCAACTTGATGCACATAGCGATATGCCGATTATTGGAGCCTTACGGATTCTACGAATTCGAATTTTTTGATGAGGACGGATGGCCGCATTACAAAGTAAAAGAGGAATTACCACCTTTAAAAGCAGGAGAACAATCGGTTTTGATGAAAGAAGCAATCGTTAATTATTTTCTGGAAAGAGGAGTTATTGATTAATGATTTAAGATACTAGATTACCGATTTTAGATTTTGAGGTGTAAACTTTGAACTTTAAACCAAAAACTTGAAACAAATTTCCTAAATTTGCAGACTCAATTACGGAATGAAAATGATAGACAAGATAAAAGAATATATTGGTGAAGCACAAGCTTTTTCAACACAAGATACACTAGAGTTAGAGGCTTTTAGAATAAAATTCCTTGGGAGTAAAGGGTTGTTGAAGGATCTTTTTACAGAATTCAAAAACGTACCTAATGATCAAAAAAAGGAGTTTGGACAAGTAATCAATTTGCTTAAAACATCAGCCGAAGATAAAGTAAAATCTATTCAGGAAGCCTTAGCGGATAAAGAAGAATCCAAAGGGTTTTATGGAGATTTAACTCGTACGGCAGATCCAGTAATAATTGGTTCGCGTCATCCAATATCTTTAGTAAAAAATCAAATTATTGATATTTTCTCTAACATAGGTTTCAACGTTTCTGAGGGTCCGGAAATAGAGGACGATTGGCATAATTTTACCGCATTGAATTTACCGGAATACCATCCGGCACGTGATATGCAGGATACTTTTTTCATACAGACAAATCCAGATATTTTATTGCGTACGCACACTTCATCTGTGCAAGTGCGTTATATGGAAAATAATAAACCGCCTATCAGAACCATTTCACCAGGTCGAGTTTTCCGTAATGAAGCAGTATCATCGCGTTCACACTGTATTTTTCACCAAGTAGAAGGATTATACATTGACAAAGACGTGTCTTTTGCAGACTTGAAACAAACCCTTTTGTATTTTACCAAAGAAATGTTTGGGAAATCAAAAATCCGTTTGAGACCATCTTACTTCCCATTTACAGAGCCAAGTGCAGAAGTAGATATTTATTGGGGTTTAAAAACCGAAACCGATTATAGAATTACCAAAGGAACAGGTTGGTTAGAAATTATGGGTTGCGGAATGGTAGATCCTAATGTACTTAAAAATTGTGGTATAAATCCAGACGAGTACAATGGTTTTGCATTCGGAATGGGAATCGAGCGTATCGCAATGTTATTGTATCAAATAGGGGACATCCGTATGTTTTATGAAAATGACGTACGTTTCTTAGAGCAATTCAAATCTAGCATATAAATTATAAGGAGCTATTCCAGCTGTCCACAATATCTTTTATGCCGAACCCCGGCATAAAAGGATATTTGCTCCCATCTGGGCTAGGACATTCTGTATTCAACATATTTAGTTTAGTACACAAACAACAATAAAAAATAATTTTTCCAAAAAGAATGAAATCTGATATTACCATCCCCGAAGTAGAAAATGTATTCCTTGCAGCCGTTCAGGAATGGAGCGACGATTTTATGGAAAAAGTATGGTATGCCTACTTAATAAATGATAGCGATTTTCAATTAGATAGCGTTATGGTGGTTTCCAAAGCTTTTGGTACCATTGATGGAGAAATGAAGAAAACCTCTCTTTTGCGTCACGCTTTTATGGAAATTCCAGCTGTTTCGGTAGTGAAAATCGAAATGGTAGAAAAAAGCTTATTGGTTCTCAACAATGAGTTTATGGTAACCTATTTCATCGGAAACACATTATACGACAAAAAGTTTATTTTCAAAGCAAATAGCATCAATGAAACAGATGTAGAGGAAGTACCGCTTTTATTTGTTGATGGAGTGATGGTAAAATAAAGACTTTGATTAATCATAAAAAAAGGCATTTTCTAAATTTAGAAAATGCCTTTTTTTATAAAGCTATATAGATTATTAATCTCTTAATCCAATTCCTCTGTTAGTTTTTTAAACACAGATTTGGCTTCTTTTCCTTCATATAAAACAGCGTAAACAGCATCAATAATTGGAGTTTTTGCGCCATAACCTTGATTAAGTTTATAAGCACTTTTTACAGCATAATATCCTTCGGCAACCATACTCATTTCCATTTGTGCCGCTTGTACAGTATATCCTTTTCCAATCATATTACCGAACATTCTGTTTCTCGAAAATATAGAATAACCTGTAACCAATAAATCGCCCAAATAAGCAGAATCATTGATGTTACGCTTCATTTTATGAACTTTCTTGATGAATTTTTTCATTTCACGAATAGCATTACTCATAATAACCGATTGGAAATTATCACCATAACCCAATCCATGTGCAATACCCGCAGCAATTGAATAAATATTTTTTAACATCGCAGCATATTCAGTACCAATTATGTCATCAGTAATTTTTGCTTTAATGTAATTACCTGATAGATTTTTGGCAACTATAGAGGCTTTGTCTGGATCACCACAAGCAATGGTTAAATAGGAAAGTCTTTCTAAGGCTACTTCTTCAGCGTGACAAGGACCAGTAATTACTCCAATATTGTAATAAGGGATGTCGTATTTGTAATGAAAATGTTCACCAACAATTAAGCTTGTTTCTGGAACAATTCCTTTTATGGCAGAAAAAATGACTTTGTCTTTAAGGGAAACCGTTAATTTCTCTAATTCACGATTTAAAAAAGCAGATGGAATAGCGAATATAATGTAGTCTGCGTAAGCAACAGCTTCGTTGATATCATTAGTAAGCTTGAGTTTTTTGTTGTCAAACTCAACAGAGCTTAAATAATTAGGATTGTGTTTATAGGTTTTAATGTGTTCAATAGCAGCATCATTTCGCATGTACCATGAAATCTCGGAAAGGTTGACACATAACATTTTTGCGATAGCGGTTGCCCAACTTCCGCCACCAATTACTGCAAATTTTAAATTTTCGGCCATTTTTTTATTTAATTTAATCAAAAGTACTTATAAAAATGGCAATAATGCAAATTAATTTTAATAACAACATCATATTTTGTGGGACTTTAAGAGGTAATAAAAAAATATAATTCAAAAACAGTTTATTTTTTGATTTTTATGCAATATATTTTGACTAGTTACGTTGTAATTCTCTGTAGTTAAATAATTTATAAGTTTAATATGTATATTGAATTAGTTAGTTTTGTTTTAGTACTTTGAAAAGGCGTTCCTAGTTGGTTAATAGAACGCCTTTTTTTATTTCTAATCTTCTCAGTTAGTAACTTATCGTTACAATTTTTTTTCCTTTTTCTAAAGTAAAATTTTACTTTTCTTACAAGGCTTTCCAATTTCTTTTTCAAAACTATTTTTATATTTGTGTATATCTTACGCATTTATAAAATGAGCGAAAATCAAAATATCAGAGTTGCGGTTGATGCTATAGTTTTTGGTTACCAGAATAATCAGCTATATGTATTGTTAATTCAGCAAAAATTCGGGACACAAGAATCGTATTGGGCATTGCCTGGTGGCTTGGTGAAAAATGATGAGTCTTTGCAAGATGCGGTAAAAAGAGAATTGAAAGAAGAAACCAATATTGCAGTTAATTATTTTGAACAACTGTTTACCTTCGGGGATGATGTATTTCGTGATCCAAGAAACCGTGTTATTTCGGTAGCTTATTTTGCTTTAGTCGATCCTTCAAAATTAAAAATCAAAGCCGATTCAGATGCCGAAAATGTTCAATGGTTCAAGATTGGTGAAATTCCAGCTTTAGCATTTGATCATACAATAATCGTAACCAAAGCTATCGAACGCTTAAAAGCAAAACTCACCTATGAACCTATAGGATTTGATTTGTTGCCAAAAGAGTTTTTGTTCTCAGAACTTGAAAATCTATACTGCACCATTTTAGAAAAAGAAATCGATCGCAGAAACTTTAGAAAAAAAATAATAAGTTTCGAAATCATTGAAGAAACCGATCGTTTTTCTCCCATAAAAAGCGGAAGGCCTGCAAAATTATTTAAGTTTAATAAGCAGAAATACAATGCTTTATTAAAGAAAGGATTTCACTTTGAAATAAAGTTTGCGTAATTTTTACACAAAATAATTGTTCGTTAAAAATTAATATCTATATTTGCGTATAATTAACGCAAAATCAAAAAAACATGATACTAAATCTAGACCCAAAATTCAAACCATTTACTACAGAGGAAGAAATCATTTATCAAAGCTTTACTTTTTCAGGAGGAGAACCTCATATCAAAATCAATCCTGATTTTGATGTAAACCAACCCATAACTATCACTCATAGATTAAATTCATTTAATGATTTAGGTATGTTGTGTGTCACAGTTGATGCACTTAGAAGGATGGATGTAAAAAATATTAACCTTTTTATTCCTTATTATCCAGCAGCTAGACAAGATAGGGTTATGATAAAGGGAGAGGCACTATCCGTAAAAGTATATGCAGATATTATCAACTCAATGCAATTGAATAAAGTATTTGTATTTGATGCACACTCAGAAGTTACGCCAGCATTGGTAAACAATTGCGAGGTGATTCCGAATCATACTTTTATTGCAGAAGTTATAAAAGCAATTGGAAATGATGTAAAATTAATTTCTCCAGACGGAGGCGCTTTAAAGAAAATTTATAAAGTTTCAGAATTTCTAGGAGGAGTTGAAGTAGTAGAATGCAGTAAAAGCCGAGATGTAAAAACGGGTAAGTTATCAGGTTTTAAAGTTTATAATGATGATTTACAAGGAGCAGATTGTTTGATCGTAGATGACATTTGTGATGGAGGAGGAACTTTTGTGGGTCTTGCAGAAGAACTTAAAAACAAGAATGCTGGAAAGTTGTATTTGGCGGTAAGCCATGGGATTTTCAACAAAGGATTTGCTGTTTTGGACTGTTTCGAAAAAATATTTACCACCAATTCATTTAAAGATTTTGAAGGAGAGAGTGTTGAAGTTATAGGATTAAATCAATTGATATGAAGTACAGTTTAGAAAAATTAGTAGCTTCAAATAGCGAAAAAAAATATCTTTTCTTTTGGGGACACCAACCATCAAAAGATGGAATTGTAACCAAAACCTGTTTAAGTCAATGGTCGATTAGTCCATTTGAAGTAGAGGGTATTACCTATAAAACCGCTGAGCATTGGATGATGGCTAAAAAAGCAGAATTGTTTAATGATGAAGAAATTTTAGAAAGAATTATTCAAGCGGATTCTCCAGCGGAAGCCAAAAAATTAGGAAGAGAAGTAAAGAATTATGTTGACTCAACTTGGTTAGCAAATCGATATGAAATAGTAAAGCAAGGTAATTTTCATAAGTTTAATCAAAATTTAGATTTAAAAGAGTTTCTTATTAATACCAATGATAGAATTTTGGTAGAAGCCAGTCCAGTTGATCCTATTTGGGGAATAGGAATGGCAAGTGATCATAGAGACATTTATAATCCTGAAAAGTGGAACGGACTAAATTTATTAGGTTTTGCTTTGATGGAAGCTAGGGATGAATTAAGAGAAATAAAAATTTAGAAAATGGAAATTACATTAGTTCGAGGGGATATAACAAAAATGAATACTGAAGCAATAGTCAATGCTGCAAATACTTCATTACTTGGAGGTGGTGGAGTTGATGGGGCAATTCATAGAGCTGGCGGTAAACAAATTTTGGAGGAATGTATTGTTATTCGTAATAGACAAGGAGGTTGTAAAGTGGGAGAAGCAGTTATCACTTCAGGAGGAAATCTTCCGGCAAAATTTGTAATTCATACAGTTGGTCCCGTTTGGAATAATGGTACAAACAATGAAGAGGAATTATTAAGAGATTGTTACATTAATAGTTTAGAATTAGCAATACAACACAATATCAAAACCATTGCATTCCCTAATATAAGTACTGGAATTTATGGGTTTCCAAAGGCAAAAGCTGCTAAGATTGCTATTGAAACAGTTTCTGCTTTTAAAGATAAAGACAAATTAGAAAATGTATTTTTTATTTGTTTTGATGATGAGAATTTTAATATATATAACGAATTAATATAAAAATATGAACCCACTATTATTAACAGACGGTTACAAAGTTGACCACAAAAGACAATACCCAAACGGAACAACGTTAGTATATTCTAATTGGACTCCAAGAAAATCAAGGATAGAAGGTATTGACGAGGTCGTTTTCTTCGGATTACAATATTTCCTTAAAAAATATATTATACAAGATTTTGATTTACACTTTTTCAAACAGCCAAAAGAGGCAGTGGTAAAAAAATATGCTCGTAGAATCAATAATTATTTGGGAGAAAATCAAGTGGGCACAAAACACATAGAAGATCTACACGATTTAGGATATATCCCGATGGTGTTCAAAGCCTTGCCAGAAGGAGTTAGTGTGCCTGTTCGAGTACCAATGTTTACGATGTACAATACGATTCCAGAGTTCTTTTGGTTAACGAATTATTTCGAAACCTTGCTTTCAGCAGTAATTTGGTTGCCATGTAATTCGGCTACAATTGCAAAAGAATATAGAAAAGTATTGGACAAATATGCTGAAGAAACTTCTTCAATGCCAGAATTTGTTGATTGGCAAGGACACGATTTCTCTATGCGAGGAATGGGTGGTATAGAGGCAGCAATAACATCTGCAGCTGGACACTTATTGAGCTTTACAGGTTCAGATACGATTCCATCAATTGATTTTTTTGAAGAATATTACAACGCCAATTCAGATACCGAATTAATAGCTGGTTCAGTTGCAGCAACAGAACATTCTGTAATGTGTATGGGTACAACCGAAGGTGAGTACGAAACTTTCAAAAGATTAATTTGTGAGGTATATCCAAAAGGAATTGTTTCTATCGTTTCTGATACTTGGGATTTATGGAAGGTACTAACAGATTATTTACCTCGATTAAAAGAAGAAATAGTTTCCAGAGAAGGGAAAGTAGTGGTTCGTCCGGATAGTGGAGATCCTGTTGATATTATTTGTGGTAATCCAAACGGAAAAACAGAACAAGAGAAGAAAGGGGTAATCGAATTGCTTTGGGATGTTTTCGGAGGTAATGTAAATGCAAAAGGATACAAAGAATTAGCACCACAAATTGGAGCAATTTACGGAGACAGTATTACCGTAGCAAGAGCAACTGCTATTTGTGAACGATTAAAAGCTAAAGGTTTTGCATCTACGAATGTGGTTCTTGGAATTGGGTCATTTACGTATCAATACAATACAAGAGACACTTTTGGATTTGCGATGAAAGCAACTTACGGAGAAGTAAATGGAGAAGGAAGAGCCATTTTTAAAGATCCTATTACTGATGATGGTACGAAAAAATCTGCTAAAGGATTAATGAAAATTGAATTAGTAGATGGTCAATATACTTTAACAGATCAGGTCTCTTGGGAAGAAGAACAAAAAGGTGAGTTAAAAGAAGTTTTTAGAGACGGAAAACTTTTAATAGACCAAACGTTGTCTGAAATAAGAAACAATGTAAAAATTTCAGAACCACAACTTAGTATATAAAAATAGAAAAGCCTAAATGAAAATTTAGGCTTTTTTTATTTTTAGAAATGATTTTACTTCTTGTAAAAGTTATTATGATCTATATACTCCCAAACTTTATGTGGTAATAATGGCTGAACATTCTTGCCTTCTTTGATATTGTCACGAATAAAAGTCGAAGATATTTCTACTACGGGTGCGTCTATCAAATGGATTTTTGGGTGATTTTTGAACATTAAATTTTGCTGCGCCAGTTCGCCTTTCAGGCTCGTGTCAATTTCCGTAGAGATTCTGGGATAGACATAAATGGCATGATGTTCCAAAATGGCTTCGTAATTTTTCCATTTGTGCAACGACTTTAAGTTGTCTTCACCCATGATTAAAGAGAACTCATGATTAGGATATTTTTCCTGTAAATGAACCAGAGTATTGACTGTGTAATTGGGTTGGTCTAACTTAAATTCAATATCCGAAGGTTTGATTTTAGGGAAATCCTCGGCGGCAAGATGTACCATTTGCAAACGGTGGTAATCATCGAGCAGGCTGCTTTTCTTTTTGAGAGGATTGTGTGGTGTAACGACCATCCAAACCTGATCCAAATCAGAATGCTCCGCCATATGATTGGCAATGATAAGATGACCAACATGTATGGGGTTAAACGTTCCGAAATATAAACCTATTTTCATGGATTTAATTAAAAGATTTAAAAATAGAAGGATTTAAAAATTAAAGTCACTTTTTGTAATTTTTCAATTTTTAAATCCTTCTATTTTTTAATTTATTTGCTCACAAAATCCTTTACCAACTGATACGCTTCTTCTAAAGCAACAGGCAAATCATAGTTCTTTATAATTACATCAAATTGCGGAGCAGTTGCTAGTTCAACAGATGCTTTTGCAATTCGCATATTAATTTTGTCATCGCTTTCGGTAGAACGTTCTTTTAGTCTTCTTTTTAGTTCGTCTACGCTCGGTGGTTTTACAAAAACAGCTAATGTTTGTTCTGGGAACTTATGTTTGATGCGCAATCCTCCAGCAACATCAATATCGAAAATTACGTTTTTACCTAATCCCCAGATACGATCAATTTCGCTTTTCAAAGTTCCGTAGAAATTATCTCTATAGACTTCTTCCCATTCCAGAAAATCTTCAGCTTTAATGTGTTTTTTAAACTCTTCGGTAGAGATAAAATAATAGTCTGTTCCGTCAATTTCTTCACCTCGAGGCGCACGTGATGCGGCAGAAATGGAAAATTCCAGATTCAAATCTTCCTTTCCTAATAAATGTCTAACTATAGTGGTTTTCCCAGATCCCGATGGTGCCGAGAATACGATTAATTTTCCTTCTTTCATTGATATTGTTTGAATGTAGAGACGTGATTAATCGCGTCTTTACGTGTGGTAATTACAATACGTTTAGTACCTGTTCTTTAATTTTCTCTAATTCATCTTTCATCTGAACCACTAATTTTTGCATTTGTGCGTGATTCGATTTAGATCCCATAGTGTTAATTTCACGTCCCATTTCTTGGGTGATGAAACCTAATTTTCTACCATTGGCTTCGTTTCCGTTTATGGTTTCCAGAAAATAATCAAGATGATTGGTCAAACGAACTTTTTCTTCAGTAATGTCTAATTTTTCTAGGTAATAGATTAGCTCTTGTTCAAAACGGTTCTCGTCTACATTTACTTTTAATTCAGCAATAGCTGTTTGCAAACGGTCTTTTATGGCCTGAATGCGCTCTGGGTCTAGTGCCAAAGCTTCATTCATATATTGGCGAATGTTTGCAATTCGCAACTGAAATTCGTTTTCAAGTGATTGTCCTTCGTCTTTTCTAAAAGTCAGGATATTTTGTAACGCTTCTTCGACAACGGTTTGGATTTGAATCCAATCATTCTCATCGATCTCTTCACGTTCTATTTTCATGGTGTCAGGCATACGAACCGCCATTTTCATCAATTCAGTCTCATTAACGTCGGGATTGACTTCTCTCAGTTGATTGATGTATGCTTTTACAATAGGTACATTGACTTTGGTAGAAGTTTGTTCTGCGGTACTTTCGATAAAAACAGAAAAATCTACTTTGCCTCTTTCTAATTTCAAAGCGATTTGGTTGCGTAAACCCAATTCCATTTCGCGATAAAGAGATGGCATTCGTACATTTAAATCTAAACCTTTACTGTTTAAGGATTTTACTTCTACTGTAATTTTTTTGGATGGTAATTGCAAAGTGGCTTTACCAAAACCAGTCATCGATTGTATCATATTATTTTCTAAAAGAGTTCAAAGATAGTAAAAAAGTTTGCAGTGGTCAGTTTTAGGTTTTTAGTTTTATGGAGATGATTGGTTTTGTTGTGATTAAAGTCAGTTACGATTCAAAAAGGTTGTCAGAATATAGGTGTTTTTTAGACTACTCTTTTTTAAATGAAAATGGTTTGATGGCTATTTGTAATTATATCTCCAAAGCCAATAATAGTTTTATTTCTTTTTAAGAGTTACTAAATAAACCCCGGAAAATATCAATATAGCAGAACCAACTTTGACCAAGCTTAGCTCATCTTTGCCTAAGCTAATGGCAAAAATAGTGGCGAACAAAGGTTGTAAATAGATAAAAACGGCTACTGTGGTAGGTTTTAGTTCTTTCATTGAGAGTAGATTTAGTAAATAGGTTAAGAAAGTCGAAACCACTACAACAAAACCTATTTTCCAGTAAATATCTGTTGGTACAAAAGCCCAATCAACAGTAGTAAATTGGCTCCAGCCAAAAGGCAAAACCATAAGGAATCCAAATAAGTAAATCCATTTTACAAAGGTAAAGGCATTGTATTTATGCATCAGTTTTTTGACGATGATTAAATAAAAACCATAGGAAATGGCATTGACTAAAACCAGAAAATTCCCCAATCCTGCATTTGTGGCGCTTCCTATAGATTTTCCGTAAAGGATAAGAAATGCTGTCCCAATCAGTCCAAGAATGATTCCAAAAACTTTACGTTTATGCATACGTTCTTTCATGATAATTGCTGAGAGTACCAGAACAATCATGGGTGTTGTTACCATAATAACAGCAGCCGAGATAGGAGAGGTAAGACTTAAACCTTTGAAAAAGGTTAACATATTAAAAGCTACTCCAAAAAAAGCTGAAGCAATGATGCGCGGAAAATCATTGAAAGCGATTTTTTCATTTTTAGTTCTATCAAAAAGAGTCATTAGAAACCATACGAACCAAAATAAAAGCATTGATCCTCCGGCACGTAATAAAATGAATCCGTAAGCATCGATGTGTTTAGGCATTACATCTTTGGCAATGGTAAAAGTTACTCCGTAAATTATGGAAACGATGGTAGCGCCAATCAAGGCGACATTTCTTTTTGACATTAATTGGGGGTTTTATTTTAGATTTTTTTCCTCCGGTTAGGTTTAGAGGACGGGTCTTATTCTAAAGCTTTCATTACTTGCAATATATTTTGCTGTGAATTGCCAATGTATATTTTGTCGTTTATAATAAAAACAGGACGGCTCAAAAAGGTATAATGTTCCAAGATGTATTTCTTGTAATCATCCTCAGTAAGAGATTTGTTTTTTAAATCCATCGATTTGTACAATTGTGCTTTTTTGCTGAACAAAGCTTCATAGCTACCGGAAAGACGATACATTTCTTCTAGTTCTTCAATTGTAATAGGGTTTTGTTTTATGTCATGAAAAACCAGATTATGGTCTTTTGGAAGTGATTTTATAATTTTTCGACAAGTATCACAAGAAGCGAGATAGTATATTTTGTTCATTTTTTTCTATTTTATAAATGCAAAGGAAAACATTTGATGTTTAAAATGTTTAATTTTATCAAAAAATTAAAAATTATGCAACAAACATTTGACGTTACAAGAAACATTAGAAAAATGGTATCTCCGTTTTTAGAGAACTATACTTTGGAGCAATTAAATAAAATCCCAGATGGCTACAATAATAATTTAATTTGGAATATCGGACATATAGTGGTGGTACAACAATTATTAGTATACAAATTGTCTGGTTTGCCTATAATGGTATCCGATGAAATGGTTAATAAATATATGAAAGGAACTAAACCTGAACATATTGCTACACAGGCTGAAGTTGATGAAATCAAAGAATTATTGTTTAAAACTGTTGATCAAACAGAGGCAGATTTTAACGAAAAAAAATTCAACAAATTTCAAGAGTATCCAACTTCAACTGGGTTTGTATTAAAAAGTACTGAAGACGCTATAGCATTTAACAGTTTTCATGAAGGACTTCATGTAGGTGTTATGATGAGCATTAGAAAATTCTTGTAATATTTTTTACCAGAATAGGAAGAATAAAGAAGCTTAATTAGGTAAGCTAACGAAAAGAATTAAAAAAAGACAAAATGAAATTCAATACCAAAGTTATTCACGGAGGACAACACCATGATCCTAGTACTGGGGCAGTAATGCCTGCTGTATACCAAACTTCGACATTTGTACAAACCAGTCCAGGGAAACCGTTAAATCCAGATTACGAATATAGTAGAGCTGCTAACCCAACACGATCTGCTCTCGAAAATGCATTGGCTAGTATCGAGAATGGAACTAGAGGATTAGCTTTTTCATCCGGATTGGCCGCTACAGATTGTATTTTGAGATCTTTTAAAGCGGGTGATGAAATCATTGCTATGGATGATTTGTACGGGGGAACATATCGTATGTTTACCCGAATCTATAAAGATAGCGGAATAAAATTTCATTTTGTTGACATGAATGATTTGGAGAATTTCAAATCATTAATTAATGAAAACACGAAAATGGTTTGGGTTGAAACACCAACAAACCCATTAATGAAATTGGCAGATATTCAAGAAATTGCCAAAATTACCAATGCAAAAAAGATTCTTTTTGCTGTCGATAATACTTTTGCAACTCCTTATTTGCAAAAACCTTTAGACTTAGGCGCTGATATCGTTATGCATTCAGCTACTAAATATTTGGGAGGACACTCTGATGTAATTGCGGGAGCTTTAATTGTAAAAGATGAAGCTTTAGGAGATCAACTGCATTTTCAGCAATTTGCCACAGGAGCAACTTTAGGCCCTATGGATAGTTTCTTGGTGTTAAGAGGAATAAAAACGTTGCATTTGCGAGTACAAAGACATTGCGAGAATGGTGCTAAGGTGGTTGAATTTTTGAGTAATCACCCAAAAATCAAAACGGTTTATTATCCAGGCTTGCCAAGTCATCCTTATCATGAAATTGCTAAAAAACAAATGAGTGGTTTTGGAGGTATGGTTTCTTTTACGTTTGTATCCGGTAAAAAAGAAGATGCTGTAGATTTTCTAGAAAGACTAAATGTGTTTACTCTTGCAGAATCTTTAGGAGGAGTAGAGTCATTAGCCAATCATCCTGCATTGATGACACACGCATCTATTCCTGAAGACAAAAGAAAAGAAATTGGGATAACAGATGATTTAGTGCGTTTGAGTGTAGGTATTGAAGATGCTGAGGACTTAATTGCCGATTTAATGCAAGCATTAGCATAAAAAAAATAATTTCAAAAAAAAAGCACAATTCTAAAATTAAGAATTGTGCTTTTTTTTTGAAATTTAGATTTTTAAATATCTAAATAAACAATATAACCTACACCAACAAAAGTTAGCCAATCATTGCCTTTATTTTCTTTGTATAAATCTTTATTAGGATTAAGTCCATCAACCCAATCCGAATTGAAATATTGTGCTCTTAAATCAAGTATTAGATCAGACATTTTAGTTAGCTTGTAACGGGTTCCTATGTTCAGAGTCTGAGAAAAAGCAAATTTACTTTCATTAGAATATCCATGAGAATGACCGTCAGACGGGGTTAGGAATTTATAGAAAGTAGTGGCTGAATTGCCTAAATCTCCCATAGATGATGAAGCGTTGGTAGTATAATAACTAACTTGTGGTCCTATACTAATGTAGGGAGCAAAACTTCCTATTGTGTTTTCAAAATCGTGGATATTTAAAGGGTAAAATTCAATTTGAAAACCTAGGCTTACTAATTGAGTAGAACCTTTCATGGCTTGGAGTTGTTTACCTGCTAAAGAGGTTTTTTTAACCCATTCACCGTAGTGTTGCAATTCGTTTTTACTGTATGAAAGCTCGGAACGCACTTTAAAATGCTCTTTGACATACATATTCAAATTGTCAGTATAAGAGAAGTTTAAATAATCAATAACCGCAATTCCAAACCCCATATTGCTTAGATTGGTTTGAGTATTGTTTCGTTGTCCGTAGTCAGAACGCAATTCAGTTCTTCCGGCAACGACACCTATTTCATGTGCAATTTCAGATTGTGAAAAGGAAATATATGGTAGGTTTATTAGTAGTAATAATGCAAGAGTTTTTATTTTAATCATGTGGGTTAGGGGGTGTTTTAAGGCGGGGCAAATGTATAACGTATATCTGAAAAAACGAAATGCCTTTTTGCTGAAATGCAGCTATATATGCTTATTTCAAGAAGCGCATAAGATATTTGTTAAGAATAGTATTAATACTGAAAAAGGTTAAGTGCTTTTAGGATAATTATAAGTTGTAGAAGCACAAGTATTTATCATTGACATCTCAATTAAATAGAGGGTTGCGGCATTGAGTTGATGAGTGTTAAAATGTTTTTTAATAAAAATAGAAATATATCTAAAAAAGAAGTCTAATTCTTACTTTTTAAAAATTCTGATAGAGAAAAGGTGAAATATATTTGTAGAAAAGATGCTAATATGTAGTCTAATAAAACTAAAAAACAGCGATAAACTTCTGTCTATTGCTGTTTAGAAAATGTAATTTTTTTTCATTGGTAAACTATAGCTTTTTAGAATTAGCCCCAATATATTTTTTGTTAATTGTCTAAATAATAGATGTATCCTAAAGTGAGCCATACTATGGAGTCATTACCGGCATTTTCTTTATAAATGTTTTTATTTGGATTTAGTCCATCAACCCAATCTGAACTAAAATATTGAATCTGAAAATTCAATAATAGATCCGACATAGGGGTTAATTTATACCGCGTTCCGATATTTGCAACTCCTGAAAAAACGAATTTACTTTCCGTTGAGAATCCATCAGGATGACCATCTGAAGGGACTAGATATTTAGGATAAGTTGTAGATGGGGTTCCAAGTTCTCCTAAGGTTGAAGCTGCAATGGCTTTATAATAACTAACTTGGGCACCAAGACCTATGTAAGGCCCAAAAGCATGATTGGATCTTTCGAAATCGTGTATGGCAAATGGGGAAAATTCTAATTGTGATCCAAAATTTACAAGTTGAGACGAGCCATACATTGCTCTAAGTTGTTTAGTTCCTAGAGAATTACTGCTATTGTCTACCCATTTTCCATAATGTTTTAAATCGGTTTTACTATAGGAGAGTTCGTTTCTTATTCTAAAATGTTCAGTAAAAAATCCACCCCGATTGTTGCGGTAAGAAAAAGAGAAATAATCAAGAATACCTATCCCATATCCAAGATTTCCCGTATTTGTTTTTTCATTATCTTTTTGACCATAGTCAGACCTAAATTCTAGTGGTCCAGCCATCACACCTAATTCATGAGAAATCCCAAACTGTGCAAAGACGTTATTAGACAATCCTATAAAAACTACTAAGGTAATTATTTTTAGTTTGATCATGACGGGTGGTATTTTCAATGCACTACAAATATAAGGAAAAACTACGATTGATGGAATAATGTAATGTAGGAAATAAAAAATATCTCGTAATATAATATTCATTGTAAAAAATGCAACAATTTGTCTAAAAAAACTACTTTAAAGGTTGAATTCGCAATTTATGACTGATAAAAAGATAATTCGGTTAATATTGTAAAAAAATAAGCTTTAAATATTCTTATAAAATGTATCTTTGTCTGATCTAACGAAAACGTTTTCTTAAAACGTTGATAATTTAATGATCATGTCACAAAGTATTACAAATTTTATCGAATTGGTTGCCAAAAAAAATCCGAACGAACCGGAATTTATGCAAGCTGTTGTGGAAGTTGCTGAAACAGTAATCCCTTTCATCGAAGAAAACAAAAAATACCAAAACAAAATGATTTTGGAGAGAATGGTCGAGTCAGATCGTATCATTATGTTTCGAGTAGTTTGGGTAGACGATAAAGGTGAGACACAAGTAAATAGAGGATACCGTGTTCAAATGAACTCGGCTATTGGTCCATATAAAGGAGGAATCCGTTTCCATCCTTCTGTAAACCTAAGTATTTTAAAATTCTTAGCTTTCGAACAAACTTTCAAAAATAGTTTGACTACATTGCCAATGGGTGGTGGAAAAGGAGGAGCTGATTTTGATCCAAAAGGAAAATCAGACAATGAGGTAATGCGTTTTTGCCAAGCCTTCATGACAGAATTAGCAAAACATATTGGTGCTGATACTGACGTTCCTGCTGGAGATATCGGAGTAGGAGGAAGAGAAGTAGGATATATGTTTGGTCAATTCAAAAGATTAAGAAACGAATTTACTGGAGTTTTAACAGGTAAAGGAATTTCTTTTGGTGGATCATTAATTCGTCCAGAAGCAACAGGATACGGAGATGTGTATTTTGCACAAAGTATGTTGGCTACAAAAGGAGAGAGCTTCGCAGGAAAAACTGTAGTAATCTCTGGATCTGGAAACGTAGCACAATATGCTACAGAAAAAGCAACTCAACTAGGAGGTAAAGTTGTTACTTTGTCTGATTCTGCTGGATATATCTACGATGCAGACGGAATTGATGCTGAGAAATTGGCATATGTTATGGAAATCAAAAACGAGAGAAGAGGAAGAATTAGTGAATATGTTGCTAAATATCCAAATGCAAAATATGTAGATGGTAAACGTCCATGGGAAGTAAAATGTGATGTAGCTTTACCTTGTGCAACTCAAAATGAGTTAAACGAAGAGGAAGCAAAAATGCTTGTTGCAAACGGATGTATCTGTGTTGCCGAAGGTGCAAATATGCCTTCTACTCCAGAAGCTGTTCACGTTTTCCAAAAAGCTAAAATTTTATTCGCTCCAGGAAAAGCTTCAAATGCTGGTGGAGTAGCAACTTCAGGACTAGAAATGTCTCAAAACTCATTGCGTTTAAGCTGGACTTCTGAAGAGGTTGACGAAAGATTAAAAGCGATCATGAAAGATATCCACGCTTCATGTGTGAAATATGGTACTGATGCAACAGGTTATGTTGACTACGTAAGAGGAGCTAACATTGCGGGATTTGTAAAAGTTGCTGATGCTATGCTTGCTCAAGGAGTTGTATAGTCATTTAGATTTCTAACTTTTGATGGATTCACTCGTTAGCATTTTAAGGCTCGGGTAACGATTTTAAAATTAGAATTTATAAATATTTAAAAATGCCTTTTTTCTGTAAAGATTAAAGGCATTTTTTTTGTGCTATATTTGTGAACCAATATCTACGCTATGCAAAAAAGGCTTCTATATCTACTTTTTTTATTTGTATTGCAAATTGCTTCTGCTCAGACCAATTTGTCTTGGCAAAGCTATTTCTCTTATAGTCAAATCAAGGCTATTTCAGAATCGCCAACAACAATTTATGCTGCCTCCGAAAATGCCTTGTTTTCTAAAAATATCAATACTGGGATTCTAAAAACGAGTACTACAATAGATGGTCTTTCTGGCGAAACGATAACAGCATTGTATTATAGCCCAACTTCTAATAAAACCATTGTGGGCTATCAAAATGGTTTGCTGATAGTTATCAATGAGACAGATGGATCTATGCTTAAAGTAGTAGATATTGTCAATAAAAATTTGCCAACCAGCATAAAACGAATCAATAGTTTTATGGAGTATGGAGGAATAGTATACGTTGCTACTGATTTTGGAATTGTACAATTTAATCTTACTACGTCTAAATTTGGAGATACGTACTATATAGGAGATAATGGGGCCGAATTAAAGGTTACTCAAACCACTATTTACAAAGGTTTTATATATGCATCTACTTCAAACGGGATTAGAAGAGGGGATATAACCAATCCTAATTTAATTGATTACAAGCAATGGAAATTGATAAGTACCGGGAATTGGTCAGGGATCACCACTTTTGAAGGAGAATTATATGGAGTAAATTCAATTGGCTATATATACAGATACGATTCGGCTTCAACAACTTTCAATGGATATCTAGCATTACCGGAACCTACTACCGATTTTCGAGCTACGACTAATTATTTTATTATGACGACACAAAACGATGTGTCGATTTACAATAATCAAATGATATTACAGCGTAAAATAAATAAGAGTCAAATACCAGGGATGAATTCAGCTTTTAGTTGCGCGACGATAATAAATGATTTTATTTATGTGGGAACTTCCGAAAATGGATTGTTGACCACTCCACTTTTGAGTATTACCAACTACGAAAACATAACGCCCGTAGGCCCAGCCAGAAATAATATTTTTTCGATGCAAGCCACTCCAACACAACTTTGGGCGGTATATGGAGATTATGATAATTTTTACAATCCTTATCCGCTTGACAATTATGGCATAAGCAAATTCTCAGCTTCTGTATGGTCGAATATTCCTTATGATAAAGTATTTGGAGCAAAATCAATAACCCGAGTTGCTATAAATCCGGATAATGAAAAAGAGGTTTATGCAAGTTCTTTTTTCTCTGGTTTATTAAAAATAGAAAATGATGTTCCAAAGATTTTATACAATCAAACCAATAGTGCTTTAGAATCATTAACCATTAGCCCTCCAGATCCTAATTATATTGACATAAGAATTAACGGATCAGCTTTTGATAAATCCGGAAATTTTTGGGTAACCAATTGTAGAGTGGCAAAGGGCTTAAAAGTATTGAGTAAAAGCGGGCAATGGCAAAGTTATGCCATGGATAAAATTCTTTTGTCTGCCTCTCAAAACGATTTTGGAACTATGGTTATTGATAGAAACGGGACAAAATGGATGTCGACCAACAAAAATGGTGTTATTGGTTTTAACGAAAGCACCAATACATTCAAGAAGATTACTTTTGGACCGGATCAAGGGAATTTACCAATACAAGATGTTAGGGCTGTAGCGGTTGATAACCAAAATGAACTTTGGATAGGAACCACGAGAGGATTGCGCATTTTGTCTAATGTGGGTAGTTTTCAAACGCAGAATCAGTTGACAACACATTCCATTATTATTATGGAGGATAATTTAGCACAAGAGTTATTATATGAACAATTTATAACTGATATTGAAGTAGACGGCGCCAATAATAAATGGATAGGAACTGCAGATGCAGGTATATTTATGGTGTCTCCAAATGGCCAGGAAACCAAGTATCATTTTAGAACAGACAATTCGCCTTTACCTAGTAATGTTATAAACGATATTAGTATAAACAGCAGTACTGGAGAAGTTTTTATAGCAACTTCTAAGGGGTTAATTTCTTTCAAAGGGATTGCTACTTCAGCAAGTGAAAATTTAAATAATGTATATGTTTATCCCAATCCAGTTCGACCAGATTATGAAGGAACAGTAAAAATAAACGGCTTGTTAGATAAAGCCAATGTGAAAATTACTGACGTAGCAGGTAATCTGGTTTACGAAGCCACATCCGAAGGAGGAACATTAGAGTGGGACACCACCGCTTTTGGAAAATACAAAGTAGCATCAGGTGTGTATATGATTTTTGTTTCTGCTCAAGATGGAGTAGAAACAAAGGTTAAAAAAGTGATGATTATAAGATAGTGTTTAGTGATCAGTTTCTAAAAGTCTAAAGAAGTCCAATAATCTAATAGTCTAATTTTGTTAGTCAAAACCAAAGCCATAGTAATTTCGTCTCTAAAATTTCAAGAGAAGAGTTTGATTGTAAAGTGCTTTACTTTATCGAGCGGATTAAAATCTTACTTTGTTCGGGATGCTTTTTCGTCTCGAAGGGCGAGTCAAAAAATGGCTTATTTTCAGCCTTTGAGTATTATAGAAATTGAGGCTGTACACAAAAACAAAGGAGCTTTAGAAAATTTTAAAGAGGTAAAAATAGCGACACCTTTTCATTCAATACATTCGGATATTTTTAAAAGCACCATCGTTTTATTTCTTTCCGAAATTTTGCACCATTCGATACACGAAGAAGAAAAAAATGAATCGCTATTTACTTTTCTTGAAACTGCTTTGCATTGGTTGGATAATCATGATGAAATCTCCAACTTCCATTTGATTCTAATGTTAGAAACCACAAAATATCTTGGGTTTTATCCTGATATTTCGGACATGGATATGCCTTTTTTCGAAATGATTGAAGGCGTTTTTACCCCTTTTCATGCCATTAGTTCATTAACAGAACACGAAACTCAGTTGTTTAAAAAACTAATTCTGTTAAAATTGGATAGCGATCAAAAAACTTTTCATGTAATTGAAAGACAATTGCTCTTAAAAATTCTAATCGATTATTATAGTTTGCATCTAGATGGTTTTAGGAGACCAAAATCCTTAGATGTTTTGAAAGAAGTTTTTTCTTGATTATCGTTTTTAATTTCCAAATGTTTCTGTAGTAGGAATCAAACTTGGCGCAATGAAAAGCTTTTCTTCTTTGTTGTATTCTAATTCAATTCCTTTCAGAATATGTTGAGAATCGATTACAGTTGTGTTCTCATCAAGTGTTTGTAGACAAGCAAAAGCGATTGCCGAAACTATCTGCGCACCGTTGAGGTCGTAATTTTGGGCAACTATTTCAAGAATGTTATGATCTTTGAGTGTTGTTTTCTTAGGCATAGAATTCTCCCATAGTTTTAAACGTTCCTCGGCTGTGGGTTTGTTAAAATGAATAATAGAATTGAATCTCCTTAAAAAGGCATCATCGATATTATTTTTAAAATTGGAGGTTAGTATCACCAATCCATTAAAATTTTCCACTCTTTGCAATAAATAGCTTACTTCCTGGTTGGCATACTTATCATTAGACGATTTGGTTTGTGTTCGTTTCCCAAAAAGGGCATCAGCTTCATCAAAAAGGAGAATCCAATTTTTATTCTCGGCTTGAACGAATATTTTCTCTAGATTTTTTTCGGTTTCACCAATGTATTTAGAAACTACCTGAGACAAATTAATACGGTAGACTTCTTTAGAAAATTCTTTGCCAAGTAAAGTGGCAGTAAGCGTTTTTCCAGTACCGGATGGTCCATAAAATAGACACCGATAACCAGGCGCTATTTGTTTTGCCATACCCCAATCATGGCGCAATTGTTCGTGGTGTTTCAACCAAAGTTTAATTTGATTAATATGGGTATGCGTACTTTCGTTTACTACCAAATCTTCCCATTCCATTTTTGTAGTTACTTCTTGGGCTGGGAAATTAGGTCCAAATTTTGGTTTTAACTTTTCACCAAAAAACAAGAGATGAACCATTTCTGGTTGTAAAATAAGGCGTCCACTCATTAAAGGTTCTCCTTCTTTGACATCTTCTAGCGTTAGGATTTGATCTTTAAAGAACCAATGATTAGGCGAAAATAATTGCTGTATTTCCAGCCGATTATTAATATCATTTTTGGCCAAAATATATTGTATCGTTTCTCCGGTAGGAAGCATTCCCCTGTGATTGTCCAATCGGATTCCTCCCAATTCCGGAATATCTCCACCCTCAGGATATACTTCTTTTATGATTTCATCAAAAAAATTAGGCAAGATATTAGGGACAAGCACCAAAAGCAAAATAACCGCCTCGTCATGGGTAGTTTCTCTTTTTAGTACTTCAGAAAATGAGTTTTGAAAATTATAGGTTTCCTGATCAGTCTCGTTTTCTGTTGGACTAAGCGATTGAATGAGGAATGATTTTAGGGTTTGAAATGGCATAGATTAGTATTGTATTTTTCTATTATTTTTAAAATTGAGAAATCCCAGTATAGCTAGGGTCTTTTGCTTGAACTTGTGCTAATAGATTTTCTTTTTCACAACCAATCTGGTCAACATAATTATTTAAATTTGTCTTATTTGCTTTAGAAAAGTGATCAAATATTTTGAATGCATATTTTAATTGAATTCCATTTTGAATAAGTTCAGTATATGATTTTCCATTCAAAACATAGATTTTTTCCGGTTTTGATGCTTCATAATTGTCATCAATATTTATTTTCAAAGATTTATTGGTATATAGTTCTTTATTTTCATCACTTATTTTTAATGACAAACTAGCTTTCAAACTTGTTGGAATATGAACTTCAGCATTTTTAATTTCTTTTACTTCACTAGAGTCATTAGTATTAATTTTTGGAATTGTTCTACCATATATAAATTTCATATTAAAGTTTATAGACGCTCCAGACTGAACCGCTTTTTTTGCTTCGTTTTCTACTTGAGGTTCCATTTCGCCTGTATTAAATGATCCAGGAATTGGAGCCATGTTATTCCAAGTGCCAGGTCCGAAAATATTATCGTTTAATAAATGACCTCTTATGTAATAAGTTCCCCCTCCTTTTTTTCTTTTCCTTAAAACTTCCCATAAACTATTTGTAGCTCCAGGAGCAGAACCAGTTACTTTGTCTTTTCTTCCTTTTTTAGAAAGGTGTTTTACTTCAACACTTTCTCCAATGCTAACACCTCCACGATTAACGGTTTTATGATTTACATCTCCTTCTTCTAAAACGCCAAAAAATGAACTTGTCACTTTACTTAACTTTTCTAATTGAAATTCAATTATTTTTTTTCTTTTTAATTCTTCGTCTTTTCTTTTTGGGTCACCCTCAGGATAGGTGTATTTACTGCCTTTAAGTTCATCAATTTTGTTAGCTATTTCAATAGCAAAAGATTTATCTTTATTTGAATCTGGTACTACTTTTTCAAGAAAATTTTTATAACTTTTTTTATCACTAGCAACCATTAATATTGGTTTGTCTTCTTTTCCTTCAAAAAATAAGGTGTGATTATTTCCATCATTTCCTTTAAACTCTTTTCTTAACCCTAACCAAGAAAATAGTTTTTTTACTCCTGCTTTTCCCAAATTCAGCAATCCTTTTACTGCTTTTCCTGCCATTTCAAGGACCCAATCAATTGCTTTATTTATCGGGGCTTGAATCTTATCTAATAGAGCTTGAACTTTTTTGCTCAAATCGCCAAGTCCCAATAATCCGGCTAAAAAGCCAATGGCTATAGGAACCATTTTGGCCAGTGAGTTTTCTACAAATGTTGCGGCCTGAGTTATTTTGCCCGCTACAATTAGAGCGGTACTGTCGACAATACTGTTGATTAAATCTAATATTCTTTTAGCATTATTTATAAACCAGCTAATTACATCATAGATAAGTTTACAGGCTTTTATAAAAGCACCAACGGGATTAAATAAACTAATAACCCAAGTAATTCCCGCTTTGATGACGGTGTCGATAAGCATGGTTTGTATGGCATCTACGACCATCACTTTTAGGTTACCAACTTTTTCTTTAATGTAATTCCATAATCCGCCTAGTCCATCTTTTCTAATGATCTGGAAGATTTCGAAACCCGTTTCTAGAGCTGCAACTATGGTTGCGCCATACATTTTGGTAGCTCTGGATTTGATATTCTCCCAAGTGAGTCCAAATACTGACATCACAAATTCAAAAATACCGGTTAAGTCCCATTGTTTTGGAAATTTTATCGATGGAGGCATATTACCCATTAACCATTCAAAAAATCCTTTTTTGAGATGTTCTAATGCATTTTTACCGAAATTTTTAAATCCTAGAACAATAGCATCCAAAAGATTGGATAGAAAACCAATTGGGTCAAGAATTATTTTCCCTATAGTGTCGGCCACCTTTGCCAGTACCGTAAACAAAAGGTTTTTCATTTCTATAATCGCTTGGATTACTCCCACGACAGCATCATAGGCTTTCTCTAACCAACTTTTGTTTTCTTCTTTTATTTTTTCGAAGGTTTCTTCCAGTTTTGCTACTGCTTCATTGAATTTCGTGGTAATGTTTTGTTTCAATCCATCGTTTGCTTCACTAATTTTAGTTTCAAGTTCCGTGAATTTGTTTAATGCATTATCAAAAATATCTCCAGCAATTCTTTTGGTATCATCGTCCTGATTTTTCTTATAATCTTGTGTTGCTTTCCGACCATTTTCAACTTCTGTTGTAGCTTTTGTCAATTCGGTTTCTACAAGTATCCCTATTTTTTTTACAATAGGCCTTAGATAGTCAATAAATTTATCCTGTTCTTCTCTGAATACTTTCTCTACATCGCTTGGGATACCGGCAATCCAATTACCAATAGATTCCAGTATACCAACATCGGTTCTTTCACGAACGTTATCTTCAAAAGTTTTGTTGGCTTCTTCTAGAGCCTTATCAAAAGTTTTGTTTACTTCCTTATCCAGATTGGTCAGGATAGTATCTACATTGAACTGGGTGTCTTTGTATATTTTGTTGAGGTCATTAGCGACCTTTGTTCGTATTTTTTCTTCTTCTAGTTTCTTGGACTCTTTGTCTTTATCAACCTCTTTTAATTGTTTATCCCTATTGGTATGCATTTTTGCCAATCCGCCTACAATGAGTGATTGTGTTAGGTTTTTTGAGGCATTTGCAGTCGGTTTTGCTTGTTTTAGATACTGGTTGTGCGTCTCTTTGGCATTGAGCTGGCTTTCTTTTTTTTCGGTTAATGAATTCTGAAAATCAGGCTCATTTCCATTCTCCAATTGTGTTTCCGAAACTTGATTATTAGCCATTTCATTATCGATTTTCTGGGATTCGGCAGATAAATCGTTGTCTTTTTTAGTCTTGAGTGGCGGTGCAATTCCAGCGTTTTGGATCACTGGAGGCTGGCCTATGTTTTCTTTTGGCAGTAATTCCGGCTTACTGAATTCGATACCCGTTTCGTCCGGTTTTGTCTTTACAGATGCATCTAAGTCACCGCCTGAATTCACTTTTTCCTGTTCGAGTGTATCAGTGATGTTTTGTTGGGCAACTCCCATTTTTTTGGATGAGGTTTGATCTTCCTCAATCTCCTGTTTGTTCTTTGGGATTACCTTTTTTATGTTGTCTAATATGTCTTTAGAAAATTTTTCGGCATCAAAAGGTTTTGTTTTTTGACTGGCCATAACGCCAACCTGATCCGAGTTTGCTTTACTGGATTTTTTTAAGGCAAGATCTACCGCAACCGAACTTTGTGTTTCCTCGACTTTCTGAGTTGGGCTTTCATGCTCTTTTTGCTCAATGGCAGTTTTTTCAATTTTTGACTTTTGCAGAGCTAGAATTTGCGCAGCACTTTTTACTTTATTAGGATCAATTTCTCCTTCTTTTTTTAGTGCAGTTTTTTTGTCTTTAACCTTTTTTACGGCCAGTGCAGCATCACCCACCTTCTTCTTTTTAGAAGGTGGAAAGAAAGGAGCCTTTTTTCTGGTTGGCTTTATTAGTGGTTTATAGTTGACTTTTGCGGTTCCCATTTTCTTTACTTTAGTCCCAATTACAATGCAAATAGTTTTCCATCCACGGGGTTTGTATCATAGAAATTCCCCATGGTAATTGAGCTAGAAGAATGTCAACTCCTTTTTGCTCTACCCATAATTCTATAGTTTCATTTTCTTTTAGAACTATTTTCCCGTCTCTTTGTAAAAAAGTTTCTCTTAATCCTTGAATAGAAGTATCTTTTAATACTTTCCAATGTTGCAAAACCGCTTGAAGTAGTTTTTGGCATTTTTCAATTTCATATTCTGAGAATTCTATTTGTATATTAACCACATTTTCGATTGCTAATCCACATAAAATTTTATTTAGAGTCAATTCATTTTCTGCAATTTTTTCTTCATCATAAATTAAATATTGCGTCAACAAAACAGCTTTATGCTGATTCTTTTTAGAAGCCCAATCGCCATCTTTATAAAGGTCTAATTGACTAAATAAAGATTCTAAGAAAGGATGAAAAAGAACCAATCCTGCATTTTTAATATAAATAGCTTCTAATTTATTTTGACCATTGACTTCTTCGGGCTGCTCATTACTTAGATTCACTTTTGCAAATAGTTCTTGCAATTTGAGTTCTAGATTTCTTTCTTCGGTATTGCTATTACTGATTTTATCCTTTGTTGTTTCTTGAAGTTTATCTTTTGTATCTAATGATAGTATTGAATCCCAAATCACTACAAAATCATTCAATGCATCAACGACACTATTTGTTTTAGAATGTTCTTTCAAGTTTACTGCTATAGTTGAAAGTTGTGCTTCCGAAAATCCCCAATACTGTTTTGAATATTCATGCAAAGTGGTAGCCCAGTTTTTTTGAGATGTATTGTTCGGTTTAAAAAAATATAAAACCCAAAGAAAAAATGTAACCCATTGTTGATATTCAGTTTTTGACAAATGAGTTTTTTCAATTGGTATTACATTATTCAAAAATGACTTTATACGTATCTGTAATTGTGTAATTTTTGATGCAACTTCTTCTTGAAATTTTTTATTTATATTAAAAATAAACCGAATTAATGCATTTGGATTTTCTTCGAATAATGATATTATCTCTTTGATATTAGAATCATCAATCGCACAATTTTTTTCTATTTCAACAAGTGATTTAAACCTTGAGTTTTCAAGTAATAAACCAGTTTTAAGATATTCTATAAATAAATAAAAAGCTTGTTTTTCAAAAGGAATCAGACTTTCATAAGAACTTATTTCTTGTTTTTGAAGAAGTTCTAAATACGAAGAATTTGATTTTAAATATTCTTCTATTTGTAACAAGGAATGTTGAACAAATTGTTCTTTCCAATTTTTTTTTGAAAGAGTTGGCAATTGAATTTCTAAGTTTTCAATTTTCCAAGTATGATTATCTCGTGAATATTGGTCTAATAATAATGCTACTTTGGGATAAAATTCTTTCTCCATGATATTGCCAATACTGGATTGTACCTCTTTCCCAAATGAGGAAGAAGAACATTCTATATCGAGAATATTTTGTTGGATAAGATGCATATTTATTTTTAGAAATTGAATTTGAATTCAGGACAATGAAAATGAATAGATGTAAAAATTTCGTCGCCAAATCGGAGTATATTTTTTTCCTGAAGGTTAAACAAGTTAAATATTACTCCTTTATCCTCAAATTTGATGTAAGCAGTCCAGATTCTAGGATTGTATATATTCCCTGTAGATACTCGGTTTTCGGAATTATTAACTGCAACAACAAAAGATAAATCTTCTTGCACATCAGGTTCTAAAATGGAATTAATTGTTTTATAAACCTCATCATCTAATGGGAAAAATAAAGGACCGGATATATTTTCGGTGACCCTAATTTTGAAAGTAAAGTTCACGGTTTGTCTCTCTATCCCTTTAAAAGAGTACCATAATGAGACATTGTTTGCTATAATTATAGGGTCTGGTTTCCAAAAATGAAACGGTGTTAATGAAGATGTACCAGATTTATTCTCTAGTGCTATAATTCTATCAGTTTGGTTTATATTGATGCTATCAATAGCGTTTATCTTCGTATTTATGGTATTGATTGATGTGTTTTGTTGATTATTTACTACTTCAATGCTACTGGCTCTTGTCTCTAAATTGGTAATTTTTGTGTTTATAGCATTGATAGAAGTATTTTGCTGATTATTAATTGTTTCTATATAATTAGTTCTTACTTCTAAATTGGCTGTTTTTGTATTGTTTTGAATTAAACCTTCATCAGAGAAATCTAACAATTCAGTCAATACAGTTCTTACTTCAAGTGCTGTATTATTGCCTTTGTCATTAATTGCGGCTATTTTAGGTTCTACGGTTGCTCTGGTTGCCATATCTTTTGTTTTTTGATTAAGTATTAAAATCTTCACCGTTAAAATCTCCTGGTTCTTTTGGTGGTTGCTCTTTTCCCAGGATAATATTTATAGTATCCCCTTCCGGACTATAGATGTATGGCAGATAAAAATCGGCTAGAACTACTTTTTGAGGAATAGCTGATTCATCTGTATCTATTGGTTCAAATTGTAGTAACGATTCTAAATTGCCTTTTAAAAATTCGATCATATATGGTGGAAATTTTTTATCCATATTATAATCAGCCATTTTTATTAAATTGGATTTTATTATGTTGGTTTGTTCTTTACAGTCTTTTAAAGCTTTATCATCGTATGGGAGTATAGGATCAAACTTGCTTTTTTTGAGTACGGCACCTTCTATAATATCAGCTTTTATTTGAGCATTATTCTCGCCAAAATCAATATCATCATTGTACTTTTTTATAGTATTTAGAAATTCTATTTCTTGAAAAGGAACTTCTTTTACCGTAAAAATGGAGCTATCTGTATAGATTAAAACAAAAGTTCCTCCTTTAGGAACTCCAGCTTTATGTTCTATTCCTTTATTTTTTTGTAAAAAAGTCGATAAGAATAATTCTTTATAGATATTCTCCCATCTACTTTGTGCTTCTTCAAAAATTACGGTGAACGGATCTTCTAAAAACAATTCATTAATTTCATCTAAATGATCGACTAAATCCTCTGCAAGTGCTGAAATTTTCTCTTTGTTCAGCGTTAAACAAAAGCGATGAAATAGGAACATAATGTTTAGATTTTTAAAAATCTCATAGAAATTTTTATAGCCTGGTAAAAATTCTTGTAAATCTTCTTTCAGTAAAATCTTCACTTGACTCAAAATAGTTTTAAGAGTCGTAATGGTTTGAGCACTTAATAGATTTTGTGAAATGATAGGTGCTTTGTTCTGATTGATCCAGTTTATTACAAATTCAGTAATGTTATAAACTTTCTTTTTAGCCATATCATAATCTAATTCCAGATCACCCCAACTTCCTTGGTGTTTTGAAATATCTACTTCTTTCCCCACAAAGTCTACTGCATTCAGGGCAATAACTTTGAAGGGTAAATTATAGGTATCTTTTATTGCTGTTAGTTGAGTTAAAACTGTTTGATAGTTTTGCCCAATATGACCTTCTATCCTAAAAAAGTTATACGGTTCTACATCATACAATAGCGGTTCTTTTACAGCTGGAATAGTTGTATAATTTGCTATATATGAGTAATAGGATAGGATTTCATTATTTCTGTTTTGAACTGTTTTTTCCGGATTCCATTTTTTATTTAGCTCTAGGATATTTTCATAATAAAAAGGAATCGATTTATTAGATAAAGGGATTGCACCATAAACAGAAGGAGTTATTTTTATTGTATCATCATCAATAGACCATGAATTAATTAAAAGAACTAATCTTTCGAACAAGAGTCTTAGCTTTTGGATTTCGATTTTTTCTGCATCGGAATTGCCCGTTTTTAAAAATGGAGTTCTAAAATCAGTTATTACCTTAGGATTACCAAGAATTACATGAAGCGGAAATACATTTTCATCTACACAACATAAAGTCGGATTTTGATTTTTGAAATCAATAATCTCATTAAACGCATACACAATGTCATACAGCCAGTCCCATAAGTATTGCACATTTAGGGATTCCTTATTGTTATTAATAACCGAAAGAAGTTTTTGTTTTGCCTGTAGCAATAACGAAAATTGTGAATCCTTGTCTATGATTCCTTTATAGTAATTATAAACAACGCCTATTTGTTGGGACATATTGGTTAATAAAGCATCGTCAAATATTTTTTTGAACGAATCCAATACATTCTGACCAGTAAGGAGTTTGGTAAAAGGAACACCATATCGTGGTAAAAATAAGGAATGAAAAGTCTCCGGATCTTGAAATGAAGGGAATTTTAAATTATTCAGTTCAGTTTGATTTATTAGTAATGGTCGAATGTTAAACTCAAACCTTTTTCCTTTATCGTCACAATTTGTACTAACACAATTTTTTTCATCAATTAATGCCGTTTCTAATAAAAGCAAGACCATTTTATTGTCAAAGAAATTATTAGGAATGGCTATTTTGTCGGGTTCAGTAGTATTGGACTCTAATAACTCAACTGTCTTTTTTATTGGAGCATACTTTTTTGAGTGTATAAATATTGGATCTAGAAAAGCTTCATTTTTTGTGTCTGGAGCCAAGAAAGTATTAGAAAGTTCGACATTATGGTAAAAAGAAAATATTTTCTCGCCCATTTCGATTTGAAATCCTAATGAAGTTACAGCTGTCCCACAAGAGATCTTTATTTGATTGGGTTGCGGAAAGGTAATGTCAAACCCACAAACAATACCAATGCCTATAAGCCCTTTGCGGGTAATACGATCCTGCTCTTCTAAATAACTTACAATCGTATTTAGGTGTTTTTGACTCAGTACTTGGTCAGCTTCAAATATGGGATATTTAGTAGTGGTGTATGCTTTCATATCTAGATAATATTTGTTTTTTAATGAAATTTTATATCGCTTTTTTGAGCGATTTCATAATGATATTTTTTAAAGTGTGCCTAATGCTGAATTTCCTAAAATAATTGGATTACTAATTTCGCTTAAATGACAATCATAAAGGTTTCCTTCCGGATACATGGTGTTTAATTCATTTAAGCTTTTTATCATTGCCTGATGGTTTTTTATGTAATTGCTTTTATCCAGTTTTGTCAAGGTGTTGGAACATTTTTTTATCCTGTAATAGCGGTAATTCTCTAACCAGTTTTTATAGGCTATTTGAAAAGACAACATATCGGCTTGATTAACCCAACAAATCTTTAGCAATACATGTGCTGGTGCTTCTTGTCTGAATATTTTTTCGGCATATTCCCTAAATGTCAAGTTTCTAAATCTTGACAAATAACCAGGCAAAACAATAGTTGCCTTAAAGGAATATGGATTGTTATTGGCTTCGTCCTTGCAATCATCTTGTAAACATACCGGGAGTAAATCGGGATCATTAAACAAAGTGCTGTCAAGCGGACGCAATAATATATGTTCTAAACAGTAAAAGTTTTCAAACGTTTCGCTCAAAGTCTGAAAGAGTTTTTTAGTATAATCGTAAGCTTCCAGTTGGCTGGAAAAAGATTTTTCGACCTTGGCTATTTTTTTGTTTTGATGGACTAGATAGATGTAGAATTTCTTGCTATAAGAATCTATTCTATAGGCATTGGTATCAAGAATATGTGCTTGAGCCCAATTCCATTTTTCGATCAAGTCTACTGCTGGAGACTCTATTTTAAAGAGTATAGAACCTTGTTTTGTATTTACGGTCCATTGTGTTTGAGGAGTAATTTCGGTTACAATATCTCTTAATTGAATATTATTTATTCCCAAAAGTTTGGCGACTCTTTTTTCATAACCTCCTCTGGAATCGGTGTCCCAAAAATCTTGGTATTTAAAGGTGTTTGCTTCTATTGTTACATTCAAATAATCCATACCAATCCCTCTTTGGCTACTGATTATTGGATATTGATTAATGAAATTTTGTTTGTCCTGTATTAAATCATCATACTGAAAGGAAAGCTCTCCCAAGCCTTTTGAATCTTGGTTTACCTGATACATCATAAAAACATAATCATTGAAGCTTTCACCAAAACGAGCCATTAAATGATCTAAAGATCGGTTCCTGCGCTCATAAAATTTCAACTTGGATTCGTATAATGAAATATCATCCATCAAAGAAACTGAGTCATTGTTAGTAATGGTCAGTTTTTCTTTTAATTGTGAAGAGTAAATTTCTTTTGAATAAAAATCCCCACCTGTTAAGTCATCTTTTTCTAAATATTTTGGGAAATAACTTCCATCGATTGTAAGGGTGTCTAATAGGTTTTTTGCATTATATAGTTGATTAAAAAAATCTGCTAAGATTTGATCATAAAAATGCAAATACCCTTTTAATTGGCTTACCTGTGCCTTTCTTTTATCTGGAACTTTATCTGATAATTTATTTTTGCCTAATCCATAATTCATCGGGAATTCATCCTGAATGCTATAGTATTCGTCTAATTGATAGAACTGTCCGGAAGGAAAAGGGAGTTCATTATTGGTGTTTAATAGTTTGTAATTTTTTTGTTGTGATTTATAGACTTGAATTTTTTGGTCAACCATCATTTGGTTGGTTTCTGAAAGCAAGAATGGGATACCTTTTTGAAATAAAAGAAGCTTTGATTTATTCGATGTAAAAACAGGATTAACTTTCCCGGACAGATTTAAGCACCAAGCTTTATTTGTTTTCTCGGATAACGGGTTACCATACTTATCATAAGCTGTAAGCAGCATATTGCTTACGGAAATCACCCCTTTTATTTGCATTAAAGCTGCAATTATATCTGATGAATGTATAGAGGTTGGTAACTGAGAATTAATTATCTCTTCATCCTTCAAAAAACCATGGGTTAGTTTTGGGCCTAGAAATAAATCCTCAGAATGATATCCTTGTTCTATAAGTTGTGCCAATGTATAAAACTTTATTGGCGGATTTATGATGTCATTGATGGTAATCTGAATTTGAGCCATTACATCAATCACATTGCTTTGAGGTTCAATTTCAATGTCTGCACAAATAGCAATTTCAACACTATCAATGGTTTCTATGCATAAAAAATCTTCGGATAGATTTCTATTTTGATGCAATCGATATTGAATTTCTGAAAATGTTTTTTGAACGGTTTTCTTTTTATTTTCAAAAAGAGAAACAAATTCACAAATGTTTTTTTCGGTTTTGAAATAATTTAAGGTTGCATGAAGCTCACGGGCATCATAAGGAATTATCAGGAACTCTAAAGAATCATTAAGGTTGTCAGATCTATAAATAGTTAGCTTGATTTTGTTTTCAAGATTGCCATTATCTTTATTTTTAACCTGCTCTATTGTTTTGTTTTTAATTTTTTGAGGTTTGTCCATCTTAGCAAATAGTAATGCTTTTGGATCATTCCAGGAATTAAAAAGAGGATCAATATTTACCTGAATCCAATTGTTGCCTTCTAAGAATTCAAAATCTAACAAAGTCGAATTCAAATCACCCAAAATAGGATCATCTTCTAGTTCAATAAATATTTTATTAAGCCCTCCCAACGGAAGTTTGCTTAAAGGTTTATTGTTTTTATCGGTGTTTTTTAGACTTAGTTTGTCTTCTAAAACATTTACATATAATGGAACTTCATTGTCATTTACTTGTAGAAAGCCAAGTTCATCCGTGGTTTTTTGAGTTGCCAAAAACCAAGCATTCGAAACGCTATCAATATCTATTATTAATTTTCTATAATCAATCTCAGTTAGCGGAGCATTTGTAAATATGGCACTTGCCGGAAAAAAAGTTTGATTAGAAATTACCCCTTTTTTATTGGAGAGTAAATCTTTTATGTCAAAATCGGTTCTATAACCTAACTCAGTGATAGCATAACTTAAAATTTCGAGTATAGTGATTCCTGGATCATGCGGATTGTAATCTGTCCAGAGTTTATGACCTAGTTTTTCTATATATTTCAGACCCTCTGTCCTCAAGAATTCATAATCTTGAGCAGGAAGTAATGTTCTGTCTTTTGCTATAAAATATTCCGTTTTCATATCTAGGAATTGTTTTTAATTTCCTCAATCAGATGAGTGTCATTAGGAATAAATAAGGTGAAATCTGTTTTAGGAATAATTTTTTTCACATTAAGATATTTTGCTTTTTCACTTTCATTCGTTGCATCCAGAATGATTTGATTCACTTCAAAGTCAATGATATAGTCAACAAAAGATTGATTGTCTATTAAAGCTATTAATGAGGCTATTTCTATTGTATTTGCAAACGTAACCTCATCATTTTCAAAAGCCCAAGGACTTAAATGCTGATTAATCGTTTTTATTAAAAGACTAGAATAGAGTTGTGTATCTGCACCAATAATGTCATGGTACTTTACCTTAAATTTCAATTGAATCTTTTCTAATGTTGGAGATTTTACCAAGATTCTTGCATGTGGTGATGCAACTTCCTGAATCATATCTTTTATTCTTTTCATCGTACCCAAACTCAGTAAAGGTTTCCAGGATACTAAGTTTTGATAGTCATTTGATTTCGCAATAGGGATTAATGTAATATATCCGGCGGAAACATTAGAAATGGCTTTTGAATCATAACGATAATGGTTCAAGCATTTCACTCTAAATACCTCTGGAAATTCTTGAAGAATTAATCTTTCATAATCCCAAGATGTGATTGCTCTTTTCTTATGACGCAGTCTTTCACTGGATCTTTGATGCAACAGGCTGTCATCTTCTTGTTTTTTGCCTCCAAAAGAGGTGTACGGTTGGTTTACTTTTTTCACAAAATCCAAATGGTCATTTAGTTTTGAGATCGTTTCCTTAGTTGTGTTTTCTAAAAAGACGCTACCATTTTGCTCATAATCTACTAAAACCGCTTTTAGTGCTTGTTCATGTATTCCTAGGCAGTTGCAAATAGCATCTATCTTATCAACCGTTATTTTTATCCAAAAAAGTTTCGGATCAAGAATTGTGGTGTCTTTTGTCTGAAATTCAGTAATCGAAAGTTGCACTAAGCCGGATTGTGTTAATCCATTTGTTTCATCACCAATTTCATGGGGATCAAGTTCTATCCAAGTGTTATTTTTTAAGTATTCCCATTTTATGGTGGCAAATTCTTGTCTCGGATTGGCAGTACCTTCAGCTAATTGAAACAAAAGGCTCAATCCGTTTCCTGAAACAACATTTTCAAAACCCAGAAATAATTCGCCTCCTACTGGCTGATTTTCTGTTAATGGAAATGAAGAATCTTTTATTTTTTGATACCCAAAAGGGAGTATATGATACAAATCTATTGGAGTAGTTGTTTTTTCCACTCCTTTGTTGTTGGTATAAACTTCGGTTACAGTATAATCAAGTAGAATGCTGTCAATAGTAGTTGCATGTGGTAAACTTCCTCCGTTCTTAACGGCTGTAATGTAGCTGTTTAAAAAACTTTCGCCTGCATATTTGCTGTCATTCAGTATTATTTTTAAATAACCGGATTTACTAAAATTATCAGGTAAGGTGTTTACTTCTTGGTATTCTTCAATTGGGTTTGTATTGGTAAACGTATTCTCAAATTTTTTCAAATCAACCCACAAACCATTTTCATATTTTTCTATTCTAGTTTCATCATATAAAATGGTGATTTCTCTATATGGTTCATCATACCAATAGTCGTGGTGAGGCCCATGATGATCTGGCTTTTTTTTCTCTCTTTGTTCTGTTTGATAGACAAATAAAGGAGGGTTGATATTGAATGTTAAAACTGCATTTTTCTTTATAAAGAATTCTGGACAACCTATTACAAATCCATTGCCTTTTCTTGGGAAATCTCCAAAGGGTTTAAAGGGTTTGTTGGTATCTACAGATCCAGTATCAGTTCCTAAGATAAAATTTTTCAAACCGGTTACACTCACTTTTATCTCGAGTTTGTTTACGGTAATTTTTTCATTAGGGTATAATGGGACAATCTTTAAAACAGGGTAGACCGTTTTTAGATTTATTTCTTTATGAATTTCAGCATTGTAAGCTATTATCTTTTTTTCAGAAGCAGGGATCGTTAGAATGTTACCTGTTTTATTACTGATTTCAATGCAAGCTTTCTCGCTTGTGATATAAAATTTATATCTGGAAGTGTCTAACGCTGCGTTGTTTATTTTTATATGGATAGTTCTATTTCCTCCACTCAAGAAAAAAAGCGGACTTGCAATCAGTAATCCTTTTTCTACGGGAATAGAGTTGTTTGCAAAAACATTAAAAGGAGTGTTTTTCCCGTTTAATTCAAGAAGGTTTGACTGTTTCCATTCTTTATTTGTAAGCGTAGTGTAACTGCTTAGAATTGATTTTATTTTAATATTATTTATGGCTTGGTCTGCAGTTGCGGCATAATATTTATTTTTCCCAAGTGAATTTTTTCCAGCTGGAAAAATAGTTCCTTTTGGTAAGAGAGATACATTGTTTAGGCGTGATGGTTCTATTGTAAGGTGCACATAATCTGGAATGGCATTTGCAGGTTTAATTTGCAAAACGTCTTTATAATAGAAATCGAGTTGTTTTTTTGTAAATTCATTTAACTGCTTTTGGGCAACTCCTAAGAGTTTTAAAAATGTTAGAAAAAGAGTGTAATTAGGACTGTGTCCTGCGTAATTTTCTAATTGATTTTGAATACTGTCTTTACTGGCAAGTTTCCAATTTAGCAAAAGCCCAAAGAGTTGCTGAGTATTTTTATTAAACTCATAACTATTGAGTAAAGGCATAATTGCTGAAGCTGGTGCTATCTTTTGAAGGATATAAGTTATTTTGTCTTCGATATAGGATTGTGTGGCCAGAAAGTATTGTTTTGCTGCAATGTGATCGTCTATCCTATTAATCTTGGCTATAACTCTTTTGATTTCTTCTTTCAGGTCTTCAAAGAAATGTATTAGAATCTTCTTTTGAGCTGCTGGATTAGCAGTAATTGTAATTTCTCTTTTTTTGATTTCATAGTTTGCCTGAATGCGTTCAATATCCCATAAAAACAATTGAACTAATATAGAAGTAGATTCCCATTGAAAAAAAGGTGCCCAATTCCCATCTTCATTATTATCATTGTTAATGAATTTTAGATAATTAGAAATTTTTTGGGCAAACTGAATAAAATCGATTTCTGTTCTTTCATCAACAAGGAAATAATCCGTTTTTAGAGCAGCTAAAAAGCGCTCTTCTTGGGTCGTTCCCATTCCTTGATGAATTGATATTTTAGATGAGCAAGATTCCATGAAGTTATTGTTTTAAATAGGTTCCTTCCTCTATATAAAATGGGAATACGTAGTTTTGCCTTGAATTTGTTGCTCGAATGGTATACTCAATTTCTATTTGAATCACACCTTCTGATACCTCTTTTGATCCAAAATATACGGCATTGAAATCTATTCTGGGTTCGTACTTTAGTATGGAATTTTTAATAATCCCTTTTATTTTAGTTAGTAGAGTTGTTGTAATATTTTCAAATTGCAACGGAGATAAATTACAACCAAAATCTGACCGCATAATTCTTTCTCCTATTTGGGTAGATAAAAGAATATGCAAACTTTGATGTATGTCATTTTCGTTTGAAACGGTTTCTATAGTTCCAAAAAAAGAATCAAACGTAGGCGGAAAACTCCAGCCTGTTCCTAAAAATGTTTCTTCGCTCATATCTTAACCTCCTATTAATACTGTTGGACACCCTATTATTATTTTCCCTCCGTGAGCGGTTGAATCTCCCATTCTTGCGGCACCTTTTCCTCCAATCAACACTGATGTGGAGCCTTGAATTATAGAATCTGGCGGGCCTGTGCAAATGCAATTGTCTCCTAATGTAGAGGCAGGCATACCTCCTATAAGGACTGAAGTATTTCCTCCAGGCATTATAGGTCCTCCAACGTGTGGAACTGTGGCTGTCACCATGGGACAGATATGCATATCGGTACTTCTCGCAGCAGCTCCCATTCTTAGTTTAATTTGATGATACTTCCTTTTAGCTCCATAGTTGCTGATGCATTCACCTTGCATCCCATACTTTCCATTTTTACATCTCCTTTTGCCTTTATTATTAAATCTTTGCTGCTTTCTATGGTTATCCCGTCTTGGTTCATCATTATTTTGTTTTTATTTTCATCTTCAAGAACAAACCCCTTTTCGTCATCGCTTATCAAAAGTTTATTCCCTTTTTTTGTACTTAATTCTATAAACTTTTTTTCATCATCCAGAATTATTTTTGTGCCTTCTTTTGTCACAAAACCCTTAACATAATTTTCTTTTGCAATTGGGAAAGGCATTTTATTGGCACTACTGTATAGGCTTCCCAATACTATTGGAGTATCAGGATTATTTCCCAAACAGCCCAATATTACCTCATCACCAACACTTGGTATAAAATAGCTTCCCATCTCTTTTGAGGCATTCAGAGTGGCTAATCGAGCCCATACTCCTTCTCCTTTTTCGGATAAAATAGGGATGCGTACCTTTATTCTAAATTCGTTATTGGGATCTTCGTCTATTTGTGTAACAACTCCTATTTGTAAACCATTTATGGAATTGTTTTGGCCAATTTGTGCTTGTGGACTGGGTGATTGTTTGACGGCGCTTTCAGCAAACGTTTGTTCGCCTTCTAATCCAAATGTGTATTCTGTTTTCCAACATCCTTTAGCTATGCTATGCTGTTCGGCGGTAATTAATAATAGTACATCATCAATTTTTTCATTGACTTTTTTACATTTTATATAATCTCCAGCTTTAGCTTCTAGATTGCCAAATGTTTCTACTTTTCCATTAGTTGTTTGAATAATACTTTTTGTCAAAATAGATTCAGCCATCCTTTTTAGAGTAGATGGGTCAAACCTACTCTCATTGAGTTTTATTGTTTTTTTAATGTCATTAAGTGATTCTTGTTCCTTAAATTCATTTTTTACAGCTTGAGTAGCTGGATCCCAATATTCTATGGTTGCTTTTCTTATCTTTTTTGTAATGTCTGATTTTCCAGAAAAAGCAAAAACATTGGTTCCATTCTCGGCTAGATATTTTTCTGAAGATGGGGTTTCTAAAATGTCAACTCCGTTAAATTCAGAATTTCGTACCGCTACAAAAACGCCAATTGAGTCAAGGTAGCTTAAAACAAAATCCCAAGGACAGGTATTGGTGTTATGTGTTATTTTTTCTTTTCCCCAACCTTTTCCGGATAAACTACTGTTGAGGGTTAACCCTTTAGTGAATAGCTTTAGCTTATCATCGAATGTCTGGTCATTTGTTTCAGCTTCTGTAGATGGCAAAGTCATTGCATGTGCTTTGTCTTTGCATTCTATTTTTACATTAATATAATTTCCGGCTTGAAGTTTTTCTACGGATTTAATGAATCCTTTAAAAAGTGTTTTCTTTTTATCTCCGGAAAATATGTCAAACGTTATTTCTTGATCTACTTGTAATTTATCACTTGGCAATGCCATATTATTGTCCAAGTCATAGTTTGAGGCCAAAAAAGTAAATTTTGCAGACGGAATTTTATTCAATTCAAAGTTTATTCTAGCATCTGTTAATAAAGTATCCAATCCATTATTATCAGTTCCTATCAGAACCTCAACTCTTAATACTTCTTCTGTCGCTATATAAGGGGTAACAGACATATTTGTTTATTTTATTGGAGGGAATATTAATTTTGTGCCTATATTAATTTTTCTAAAGCTCAATAATTTATTGCGTTTGGCAACATCTATATAGTGTTCTGGATTTTCATAAATTCCTTCGGCTAGTAATGTTATTTTATCATTCATCATAAACTCTCGTTCATGGGTCAAATCTGGAGAGCTTTTTTTCTGCTCCTCTACCATTGACTTATAGGTGGCAGTTCCTTTAAACAAACATTTGGCCTTTGCTCTTATAGGGCAACCATCACCGCGGAACAGGTAGTACTCGACCTCCATGTTTTTTAATCTGCAGGGTAATTCATAGCCTCCCCATAAAAGTTTTAAATAGGCTGTCTGATGTTTTTGCCCATCAAAACCCATCAATAGATTTTTAAATTCTTCTATTGCTTCTTCTACAGATTTTACTTCATCAAAGGGGTTTACTAATACGGGTTTTAGACCATCTGCAAATGATGAAACGTTATCCAGTAAAGACATTTTTCCTTTACCGTCTTTAATTTTTCCCGGAGGAACAACTCCTGAACTATCAAAAATAAAATCAAAAGTGACCTCAGGACTTTCAATTCGATCAAATTTTAATTCATTACTAGTAGCTCCCATAGGTTGTCCTTCGCAAAAAACAACATTATGTTTTACAGTATATTTATCTGGATTGAGCTGAACAAAAATGGTTTTTTTAGGATCTTTTTTGTAAGTAGGATCATTATAGACCTCAATCCGCATTTTGTCAATTATGCCTAGTGCTGCCTGTATCATCTTTCTTCTCTTTCTTTTAGTTTCTCTAATATTTTATCCATGCATTCCTTAACCAGTTCAGATTTCAGTTTGTCTAAATGGAGATTAGAAACTGTTGTTTCTGCTAGAGAGTTGGGTTTTTCCTCATCAATTTTTACTTTGATATGCAATTCTTTAATTTCTATAGCCATTCAATTATGTTTTAAAAACTAGGTATTGGTATTTCTTTAAATGAGTTGTATTTTAAAGTAATAGTCTCAATAACGATCTTATTTTCCTCAGCATTAAAATCACCATAATCAACAGATAGAGGAATGGCATGCGAAACATACCAAGCCTTTACAGGGTTTCCTTTTTCATTTAATAAAGAAACGAGAAGATTTGCTGGTGCAAAATTGAAGTTCTCTATGGCATTTGAACACCATAGAGAAACTCCAGACATATCGGAAGTTAAACCTCTTTTTAAAACCAAATCCTGATATCCGGTTCGAAAGGGTAACTGATGTGTATATCTATTTTGGCCACCTTCTTTGTAAGCCTCCATTTCTACAGTCGCCTTAAGTCCGGTAACACTCTGAAATTTGGTATCAATACTAAATTGAGGCAATAATTCAAAAATGACGGAAAAATGAAAACCTACTATAGGGTCATTATTTGCCATAATAATTAGGCTACATGTTCCATAGTAAATCCGTGATTGGCTATCTCAACAGTATCAATTGCAGCTTCGTTAGCATCGGCTTTCATGTCTGAACATTTTAAGGAAACGATAAAACAGTCTTTTACTTTCCAAACAACGACAGGAGCATGGTTTTCATTTAAAAGGGAAATTGTTATGTTTCTTCTTTCAACTGTGTTCATTGCAACGGTATTGTACCATTGATAAAACTCATTATCACCGGCAAAGACTCCTCTTTTTAGTGAAATGTTGTTTAATTTTTGCAAGCCTGGCATCTTCTTTTTAAAGAATTCAGGACTAGAACCTACTCTATGTTCAATGATATCCATTTCTTTATTCAAGCCTGAAACTTCAGTAAAAGCTATTTTTGTACCACCCCATTCTACGCTAAAATGAAACTTTGGTAACGGGAAATCTGTATTTGGCATAATGATATGTTTTTAGAATTATTTGTAGATAAATAAAATGATTACTATGATTTTTGAAGCATTTGTTTGAATTCTAATACTATGAATTCTGCCGGTCTTGAAGGAGCATATCCTATTTTCACAATCATTCTTCCTTCTAGAATATCTTGGGCTGTCATTGTTTGGTTAATTCCAACAGCCACAAAAAAGGCATGCTCTGGTTTAGCTCCTGCTAATGCCCCATCATTCCAAATAGAAGTAAGATAATTTTCAATCATTCCTTTTACATTAACCCAAGTTTGAGAAACATTAGGCTCGAATACAAATCGCATACAGGCTTTTTTGACTGATTCTTCAATCATATTGCCAAGACGTCTTACGTTGATATAGCGCCAGTCGTTGCTATTTCCGTCAAGAGTACGCGCTCCCCAAACTAAGAATCCTTTTCCTGTAAACTTTCTAATCGCATTAATTGATTTTCCGGTTTCATGAATGTTCATTGGTTCTTGATCAAAGTCATTAATATCGGCAGTTAAACTAATGATGCCGTTAATGCTTACGTTTGCTGGTGCTTTCCAAACACCTCTTGTTGCATCTGTTTGAGCATAAATACCAGCAATAGCCCCAGATGGAGGAATAGTATTCATACTTTTTGATAGTTTGGAAACGATTGTTGCGTAAATTGGCATTTGAGCAATCAAGTTGTTTTCTTGAACCAATTCATATTTATAAATTGAATTTATTGCAGACTCTAATGTATTAATGATTTGAGTTTGCAGTTTATTGAGCTCAGCTTGAATTTTAATAAAATCAGGTTCGTCATGTTTTGGAACAACTGGACCAACTGTAGCAGGAACTTCATTGCTTAATTTTCCGTCATATTCGTTTGTTACAGATGCTGTCATGGCTGAGATTAATCCCCAATTTCCATTATAATCAGCATCACTAATCGATAATCCCAGTGGATCAACTGGAGTCGCATCTGTTTTGGATAATTTTTGATAGGCAGCTCTAAAATCAATCAATTTTTGGGCTAATGGTTTTAGGCTAAGGCTTACAATGTCATCATTAAAATATTTTTTGAAATCTGCATTTACTGATGCATCTGGTTTTCCAAAAACTTTTAATAAATTCCAGCTTTTGCCTAAGTTAGAATTTAATTTTGTTGCATTTGCTGAAGCCCAATCCAAAAGTTTATTGGCGGTTAAACTGGCTCCCCAATTCGTTTTTAGAGTGTTTATGTCTGTGCCGTGTAAGCTTACAAAAGCATCTATGCTGTTTTTTAGTTTGGTGTCATTTGGATAAAATATTTTAAATCCTCCAGCACCTACAGCTGTATTGATATCGGAGAATCTAAATTTGTTAGGGAAATTGGATAACAAATAAGGGTAATAGGCAGATCCATATTTTAGATTATTGGTACCAATGGCATCTCTAAAATCAGCATTATCAGCAGTTAATCCCTTTGTTTTATCATATTTTACATCCATAATGACAAAGCGATCCATTAGTTTTTGGCATTGTATTAAAGCCTGTTTTTGTACTTCTCCTAAATCTGCTACTGATAAATTGACAGCGTCAGGGAATAATAATAAAGTTGGCTCATCATATTTTTCTAAAGAGGTAATCCCAGTAACAAATTTTCCTTTTGTTGTTGCATCAAAAGCAGGATTATCAGAATACAAACCAATAGATTGGATATAACATTCTCCTCCGCCATTGGCATAGAAAAGTTGCAAACTATTATAGAGTTTAAATTTACTTTCATTTACGGTACAACTATCAAGAGGCAAGTTGTTCGCGTCTAGATTTATTGTAATTCCAAGAGGTTCTGCAGGACCACCAAACAATTGTTGAAACTCAAGTAAGGATAAGATTCGAGTAGGAACATTTGGTAAAGGTGCAATTTCGGTAAAACCTATAAATGCAGGAACTGCTGTTGCTACTTGAGCAACTGAAGGTGGGAATGCATCAATTTCATTTATGTAAACCCCTGGCGTTTTAATTGAGCTAATATTCATAATTTTTTAGTTTAATTATTTTAATTGCTTGATACTATTGTTGTTTATTCTAATTGTATTGATTTGGACTCCAATTCTCCAGTTTGATCACTTATGTCATTATTCCATAATTGAACTTTTGCTTTTTTGATTACATCTTGAGTTGGTAAGTCATCTTCTTTTTGTACACGTATCATACGCATGGTGTATAAAACAGAAGGCATATATCTGCTGCCTAAATAAGACCACATTTGGTTGAGTTGTTCCGTTTTTAGACTCACCAGATCTAAAATAAGTTTGTTCATTAACTTGGCCTGATTCTCGGAAATTTCGGTTTGTTCAAAAAAGTCAGTGTCATTTTCACCATAATAGAACACATTGTTTTGCTGTAAACATTGGATGATGTATTCCAGTTTATCAAGACCTTCACTGTATTTGCTTTGGTCTTTATTGTAAGAAGTGAATAATAGGGATATGACCAAATTTTGAGCCGGTTTTTTATACTTTTCTATAGAATTTCCGCTTCCGGAATATTCTTTATAGAGACTCATGTTTTTTAAGGTTTTATCCTCTTCAATATTTACAATAGAGAGGATCATTGATGATTTTTCTTGTACAAAATCATCCCCATCATTTAAAGTAGCCACATTTGTCAATTCTATATTGATTACAACTCCAACATTAAGCGAAGTAATTTTAGAAGTAATTTTCTTAGATAACTTGTCAAGTATTTTGGCTAAAGTCATGTTGTTGATTGGGGGTCTTTTAGGTTAGGCAGCCAAACTTAGACGATTTTTTAAAATCAAAAACACGTAGAAATACGTGTTTTTGAGAATGTTGTATGAAAAAGAGCTAAAATTTTTTATTGTTTTTAATCCGCGTTCTGTAAAATTATTAGGCATGTTTTATAAAAAAACGAAACTTAAAAAAGGTCAATTGATTACATTTTGAGGTAAGGTGCAACTTTTGTCTTGTGTTTTGCCTTTTTACTATAAAATTCCTTACTTTCGCACCACGATTAAGAAAAGGATAAAATGAGCACAAAATTTACTGAATACAAAGGACTTGACTTGCCTACTGTGGCGTCAGAAGTACTGGATTTTTGGAAGAAAGAAAACATCTTTGAAAAAAGTGTAACCACTCGTGAAGGAAATCCTCCTTTCGTGTTTTTTGAAGGACCACCTTCGGCAAATGGATTACCTGGAATACACCACGTAATGGCACGTGCTATTAAAGATATTTTTTGCAGATATAAAACCCAAAAAGGATTCCAAGTAAAGCGTAAAGCAGGTTGGGATACCCATGGTTTACCTGTGGAATTGGGTACAGAAAAAGAATTAGGAATCACCAAAGAAGATATTGGAAAAAAAATAACCGTAGAGGAGTATAACGAGGCGTGTAAGAAAACCGTAATGCGTTATACTGATGTATGGAATGACCTAACCGAAAAAATGGGGTATTGGGTAGATATGGAAGATCCGTATGTGACTTACAAATCCAAATACATGGAATCGGTTTGGTGGTTGCTGAAACAAATCTACAACAAGGATTTGATGTACAAAGGATATACGATTCAGCCGTATTCTCCAAAAGCCGGAACAGGGTTAAGTTCTCATGAGGTTAACCAACCGGGAAGTTACAGAGACGTTACCGATACTACAATCGTAGCACAATTTAAAGTGGTTGAAGACCAAAAGGAATTAGTTTTCAATACGTTTTATAATTACATAAATTCTAATAATTTAAAGCATTATAAGTTCGAAAGACTAGATCTTGATGAGATTCATTTCTTAGCTTGGACGACTACACCTTGGACTTTGCCAAGTAATACAGCTTTGACAGTTGGACCTAGAATTGAATACGTTTTAGTAAAAACATTCAATCAATATACTTTCCGTCCGTCGAATGTGATTTTGGCTAAAAACCTTGTTGGAAAACAATTTGGTAAAGGTTTTTTTGAAAGTACAGATCCAGCAGATTTTGAAAATTTCAAAGAAGGCGATAAAAAAATACCATTCCACATCCTTGCTGAATGCAAAGGGTCTGATCTAGTAGGTATCCGTTATGAGCAATTATTGCCATACGCGTTGCCTTACCAAAACCCAGAAAATGCTTTTAGAGTAATTTCGGGAGATTTTGTTACGACAGAGGATGGAACCGGAATTGTGCACACAGCACCAACTTTTGGAGCTGATGATGCCAAGGTAGCCAAAGAAGCTACACCAGAAGTACCGCCAATGTTAGTGTTGGACGAAAATGAAAACCCAGTTCCTTTGGTTGATTTACAAGGGAAATTCACTTCACACATGGGTGAATTTGGAGGTAAATATGTTAAGAATGAGTATTATGCTGAGGGAGAAGCTCCTGAGCGTTCTGTAGATGTTGAAATTGCCATTCGATTAAAAGAAGAAAATAAAGCATTCAAAGTAGAGAAGTATGTGCACAGTTACCCACATTGCTGGAGAACCGATACGCCTATTTTATATTATCCTTTGGATTCTTGGTTTATAAAAATCACTGAGGTTAGAGATCGTATGTTCGACCTTAACGAAAGCATTAACTGGAAGCCAAAAGCAACAGGAGAGGGACGTTTTGGAAATTGGCTGAAAAATGCCAACGACTGGAACTTGTCTCGTTCTCGTTACTGGGGAATTCCATTGCCGATTTGGAGAAGCGAAGATGGAACCGAAGAAATCCTTATAGGTTCTGTTGAAGAATTATACAACGAAATAGAAAAAGCAGTTCAGGCTGGTGTTCAATCAGAAAATCCATTTAAAGGATTCCAAGTTGGAAACATGTCTGATGAGAACTATGATTTAATTGATTTGCATAAAAATGTAGTTGATCAAATTACGTTAGTTTCAGCTTCAGGAAAAGCGATGAAGCGTGAGGCTGATTTGATAGACGTTTGGTTTGACTCAGGAGCAATGCCGTATGCACAATGGCACTATCCTTTTGAAAACAAAGAAAAAATAGACGGAAACAAAGATTACCCAGCAGATTTTATTGCCGAAGGAGTAGATCAAACTCGCGGATGGTTTTATACTTTACATGCTATCGGAACTTTGGTTTTTGATAAAGTAGCCTACAAAAATGTAGTGTCAAACGGATTAGTTTTGGACAAAAACGGACAAAAAATGTCTAAACGTTTGGGTAATGCTGCCGATCCTTTTGAGACTTTAAAAGAGTATGGCCCAGATGCTACGCGTTGGTACATGATATCGAATGCTAATCCTTGGGATAATTTAAAATTTGATTTAGAAGGAATCGCTGAGGTGCGTCGTAAGTTCTTTGGAACGTTGTACAATACATATTCGTTCTTTAGTTTGTATGCCAATATAGATGGATTTAAATACGATGAGGCTGAAATTCCGTTAAACGAAAGACCTGAAATTGACCAATGGATTATTTCGGAATTGAATACTTTAATTGCAGATGTAGATAGTTTTTATGCTGATTATGAGCCAACAAAAGCAGCTCGTGCTATATCTGAATTTGTTCAGGAAAACCTAAGTAACTGGTACGTTCGTTTGTGTCGTCGTCGTTTCTGGAAAGGAGAATATGCACAAGACAAAATTGCAGCTTATCAAACACTTTATACTTGTTTGCTATCTATTAGTAAAATAAGTGCTCCAATAGCTCCTTTCTTTATGGATGGACTTTACAGAGATTTAACAAAGGCTACACAATCAGAAAATTTTGAGTCAGTACATTTGGCCCAGTTTCCAATTTCGGTTGAAAAGTATGTTAATAAAATGTTAGAGAGCAAAATGCAGAAAGCGCAGACTATTTCATCACTTGTTTTATCACTTAGAAAAAAGGAGATGATTAAGGTGCGTCAACCATTGCAAAAGGTAATGATTCCAGTACTTGACGATAGTCAAAGGCTAGAAATAGAAGCAGTTTCGGATCTAATAAAAGCTGAGGTAAATGTAAAAGAAATTGTACTTTTAGATGATGCTTCGGGAATTTTGATCAAGCAAATAAAGCCAAATTTTAAAGCTCTAGGGCCTCGCTTCGGAAAAGATATGGGTCTGATTTCTAAAGAGATACAAAATTTATCTACAGAACAAATCTCACAATTTGACAAAGAGGGTAGCTTAGACATTATTATTGCAGGAAATAGTGTAACTTTATCCTTAGAAGACGTGGAAATATCATCACAAGATATTGAAGGATGGTTGGTTGCCAATTCAAACGGAATTACTGTTGCATTGGATATTACAATTTCTCCAGAGTTAAAACAAGAAGGAATTGCAAGAGAATTGGTAAACAGAATTCAAAATATCCGTAAGGATACCGGATTTGAGGTAACCGATAAAGTTAAAGTACATTTGAGAAAAAATGATACTTTGGAAATAGCAGTAAAAGCCAATGAGGACTATATTAAGTCAGAAACATTAACAGACATACTTGTTTTTGAAGAGACTATCGAAACTGGCACGGAAATTGACTTTGATGGAATAACAACAAAAATAACAATCACTAAAAATTAGTATTATGGTAGATGAAAGTGTAAGATACTCTGACGCTGATTTAGCAGAGTTCAAGGAAATTATCCAAAAGAAAATCATTAAAGCTCAAGAAGATTTAGATTTGATAAAAAGCGCTTACATGAATGATCTTAATAATGGGACGGATGATACATCACCAACATTTAAAGCATTTGAGGAAGGAAGTGAGATCATGTCAAAAGAAGCGAATTCTCAACTTGCGATTCGACAAGAAAAGTTTATTCGTGATTTAAAAAATGCGCTTTTCCGTGTTGAAAATAAAACGTACGGAATTTGTAGAGTTACTGGACAATTAATCGGAAAAGAAAGATTGAAAATTGTTCCTCACGCTACGATGAGTATTGAGGCGAAAAATTTGCAAAAATAATTTTCTTTAATATACAATTAACGCTCCTTTTGGAGCGTTTTTTTTGATTTAATTGTTACTTTTACGCCATTAAATTATCAAAAAATGTCATTATTTAAAGCATACTTTCTTATTATCCTTATATTGTTGGTCGACCAACTTTCTAAAATATATGTAAAAACAAATTTTATTTTAGGCGAAGAAGTTCACGTTTTTAATTGGTTTCAAATTCATTTTATTGAAAATGAAGGAATGGCATGGGGTACCAAAATACCAGGTACGTATGGTAAATTAATCTTAACGGTTTTTAGACTTTTTGCCGTTACAGGAATTGGGTATTGGTTATGGGATTCTGTTGAAAGAAAAAAGAGTTCCAATTATCTTATTGTAGCTATCGCTTTGATATTGGCAGGAGCATTTGGAAATATAATAGATTCTGTTTTTTATGGAGTAATTTTTGATGATAGCCACCAAAAATTAGCTACTTTATTTGCAGAGAAACCGTATGGGACATGGTTAAACGGACAAGTAGTCGATATGTTTTATTTTCCTTTCATAAAAGATTATCCTATGCCGGAATGGGTACCTTATTTTGGGGGAAGAGAGTTTACTTTCTTTAATGCAATTTTCAATGTGGCTGATATAGCAATTTCAACAGGTGTTGGGATTTTAATCGTATTCAATAAAAAAGCATTTCATAAATAATTTTTTCATCTTATTAAAATAAAAAAAAGAGGCAGTTTACTTTTAGACTGCCTCTTTTTCTTTTATTTATTATGTCCTGGAGCATAATTTTTGGCGCTTTTTTGGCCACTCATCTTTTTGGCTTGTCCAGGAGGAACTTGTTTGGTCTTTACACTCGTGTGGTTTGGTGATCCCACTCTGACACTGCAATTTGCTAATGAAAAAGCAAATAGAATAATAAGAATTTGGGTTGTAAATTTGGGGGCTTTAAATATTTTCATAATTTGATAAAAGGTAAATAAACGCGAAAATACTAATTCTAAATTAAAAAGAATAAATTCCATTCGGCGTCACACCATAATTCAGCATTACATCACTCTCAAAAACATCAGAAATGAGTTCTTCGGGTTCAAAGAAAGAAAGACCAATTTTGATGGTTTCCGGTTTGCATTCCGATAAAAATTTATCATAAAACCCTTTGCCATAACCCACCCGATGCCCCTTTTTGTCAAAAGCTAAAAGCGGTACAAAAACAACATCAATTTTTGTTGCAGGAACCTCCAAACCATCAATAGGTTCAGGAATATTGTATTCGTTTTTCTTTATTCGAGTATTGTCAGTCAAAAGAAAATGTGTCATATTTCGAGTTTCGAAATCACTTTTCGAAATCACAATTTCTTTATCCTTACCAGACAAAAGGTGTAATATAAATTCAGTGTCTACTTCTTTGTGCTCAGTGATGGGTAAGAAAACATGAAAATAGTTTTTTTCCCAAATAGGAAGTGGCAAAAGAGCATTGGCAATAGCCAAACTTTTTTCTTCAATTTCTATCTCCGAGAGTTGGGAGCGTAATGATTTATATTTCGTTCGTAATAATTTTTTCAGCATAAAGTGATTCTTTTAGATCGGTTATAAAAGTACTCAAATGATCTACTTCTACATGATCCATGATCACAATTTTATACCATGAATTATCACCATTGTGTTTTTGGGGAACCAAATCAAATTTTTTGACTAATGATTCAGTAATGAATTGCGACTGAATAGTTACAATATTCATAAATGGTTCTCTGTAATAGGCAACGTTTAAAGCGTCTAATTGATCGCATAACCACTGGGTTCTCATTTGTAAAACACGTACTTTTTCGCACCAACCAAAAGGCCCGTACGTGAATAGAATCATCCAGACCGCAACAGCATTAGATCCGGATCGGCTACCACAAAGGGTTAAATCCATTCCTTCGACATACTCAGCTTCCTTGGTCAAAACGTTTTCGATTAACCCTTTTCGGCATAGAAAAACTCCAGTACCATAAGGAGCTTGCAACATTTTGTGGGCATCGATGGTAATTGAACTGATTTTTGGGTTTTCAAAATTGAGATCACTTTCCTTGTTGCTAAAAGGATATATGAAACCACCATAAGCACCATCTACGTGTATTTTATATGGTAATTTGTGTTTTTCTAACACTTGTATGTAATCATTAGGATTATCAATGGATCCAAACATGGTGGTTCCCATATTGGATACGACAATGAAATATTTTTTCCCGCTTTCTTTAGCTTTTATAATAATAGTTTCTAATGAAAAAAAATCAATCTCACGTGTTTTAAAATCTACAGGAATTTTGAACCAATCGAGCATTAATAAATTAGATGCTTTTGGGATAGAGTAATGAGTGTCTTCTGAGGCTAAGATGGCAATTTCATGTGGTTTTGCGCTGTGCTTGTACATAAAATAATTGCGATACATCCAAATCGCCTGAATATTGGCTTCGGTTCCACCAGGAGCAATATAACCATCAAAAGAATCAGGTTCTGCTTTAAAAATATCTGCGGCGAGTACATTTAATACTTCACGCTCTATTTCTTGAGTTCCCTTAAAAGCTTTTTCGGAAGTACCAAGAGTATGGCATCCAATATGATTGGGATTGGCTACATAAGTTTGTAAAGTAGGTGCATCTGCCAAGAATGAGGCTTCATCATTATAAACTTTTCCGTCCAGTTTTGAAGCGGGATATCCTAAAGAAGTATCTAAAGTGAAATTTACATTTTCAGTTAGTGCTTCTTGAATGCGTTCTTGTCTTTCTTTTTGGGATAACTTTTTCCAATACAACATATCTCTATATTTTTATTCAAAAATACGAGCTTAGATTTTTATAAAATATGATAAATGTTAGGTTTTGCTATTCGCCTTCTTCCGCAGTATTAGAAAGGTGATAAATTGCATCCCCTTGATAAACAATAGGAGAGTGGTTGGCGTTAATGATATAGCCATCGTTTGGGGCTTTTATTTTTCGTTCAAATTTCCCGAAAGGATCAGTAATCATACCCAATACGGTTCCCTTTTTTACAAATTGCCCAACGAGATTGTGATCGATTAATAAGCCTGAACATTTAGCCCTTAACCAACCAGATTTTTCAATATAAATTGTTGGTTTTTTTTGTTTGACAACAATTTGTTTAGAGTCTAACATATCCAAATGTTCTAAAAAGCGCTTGACACCGTTTATGCCTTCCTGAGCCACTTTTTCGTTGATGTCTAATGATTTCCCACCTTCAAAAAGAAGCATTTTTACATTTAATTTTTCACATGCGCTTCTAAAAGAACCAGATATATTTTTTGAGAATAGTGTAAATGGGGCATTAAAAGCATCTGCCAGTTTTTGTGTTTCTGGGTTATTTGGTGTAAGCCTAATTTGAGGCACGTTAAATCGGCTAGCACCTCCTGCATGAAAATCGATAGCGTAATCTACAATAGGAATAATATCGGTCATGATATGGTAAGCGAAACGGCTTGCCAAAGAGCCTTTTTTGCTTCCGGGAAATACACGATTCAAATCTCTGCCATCCGGAAAATCCCTTGACTTATTGATGAATCCGTATATATTAATAATTGGAATACAAATGATAGTACCTTTTTTAGGTTTGTTTATTTTTTTACTGATGAGTTGACGAACTATTTCTATACCGTTAAACTCATCGCCATGAATCCCACCTGAAAAAAGTACCACAGGTCCTTCAATTTTAGATCTTTTTACAATAATTGGAATTGTTAGTTTGGTAGTGGTGTGTAATCGGGCAATTTCTAATTGAATGGTTTTACTTTCGCCTGGCAAAATACTTTCGCCAAATATCACCATTGGTTTTGTGTTTTTCATGTTTAAAAATAAAATCTAAATATAGAAATTATTTATTTGGTATAAAAAAAATCGTTTTGGTTTGCTTTAATGTTATTTGTAAATTTGAAAAAATGAAGTTTATAGTTTTTTTTGCTATAACCATTTAATTCTGAGAATTTTTTTAAAAATGGCCAATCCTACTTTAGCGCTTCAAATTCAAACTCTGCCCGATAGTCCTGGTGTGTATCAATATTATGACAAGGAAGGGAAGATATTATATGTGGGCAAAGCCAAGAATCTTAAAAAAAGAGTTTCTTCATACTTCAATAAAATTCATGATACGGCCAAAACGAATGTTTTGGTAAAAAAAATTGTAACCATAAAGCACATTGTTGTTCCTACGGAGACGGATGCACTTTTATTAGAAAACAATTTAATAAAAACGTTGCAGCCTAGATACAATGTGTTGTTGCGTGATGACAAAAGTTATCCTTGGATTTGTATTAAGAAAGAACCTTTTTCCCGCATTTTTGCTACTCGAAGAATGGTCAAAGATGGGTCTGAATATTTTGGTCCCTATACTAATTTTAAGACTGTTCATACGATTCTTGATCTGATAAAAGAACTGTATCCGCTCAGAACCTGTAATTATGATTTGAGTAAAAACAATATTGATAGCGGGAAATTCAAAGTGTGTTTAGAATATCATATTGGCAATTGCAAAGGACCATGTGAAGGATTGGAAACATTAGAACATTACCAGAAGCAAATTGATGCTATTCGGGAAATTCTGAAAGGAAATTTCAAGGAAAGTATGAAAGATTTCAAGCGCCTCATGACCAGTTTGGCTCAAGATATGCGTTTTGAAGAAGCACAAAAAATTAAAGAGAAGATAGAGATTCTGGAAAATTATCAATCGCGTTCTACGATTGTAAATCCAAAGATTACCAATATAGATGTCTTTTCTATTGTTTCAGATGACAGTTCAGCTTTTATTAATTTCTTGCAAATTTCGCACGGTTCTATCATTCGTTCACATACGATGGAAATCAAAAAGAAACTCGAAGAAACCGATGAAGAATTACTGGAACTGGCTATAATAGAATTGCGGGAACGTTTTCAGTTAATGTCTAAAGAGGTAATAGTGCCTTTTGAAGTAGATTTAGGGCCAACCATAAAAATCACAGTGCCACAGCTAGGCGATAAAAAGCAAATTTTAGACTTATCAATTCGAAATGCTAAGTTTTATAGAATAGAACAGCTCAAACAATTGCAAATTGTAGATCCGGATCGCCATACCAATAGAATAATGGCACAAATGAAAAATGATTTGCGACTGCCTGTAGAACCAAGACATATAGAATGTTTTGATAATTCTAATATTCAAGGAACAAATCCCGTTGCTGCTTGTGTGGTTTTTAAAGACGGAAAGCCAAGTAAGAAGGATTACAGGCATTTTAATGTAAAAACCGTAGTTGGTCCAGACGATTTTGCTTCGATGGAGGAAATAGTATATCGCCGTTACAAAAGACTATTGGATGAAAATGAACCTTTGCCAAATCTAATTATTATAGATGGAGGAAAGGGGCAATTATCATCAGCCTTAAAAAGTATAGATGCATTGGGATTGCGAGGAAAGATTGCCATTATAGGAATTGCCAAAAGACTCGAAGAATTATTCTATCCAGGAGATTCTATTCCGTTGTATTTAGACAAAAAGTCGGAAACTCTGAAAGTGATACAGCAATTACGAAATGAAGCTCACCGTTTCGGAATTACTTTTCACCGTGATAAAAGAAGCAAGGCTGCACTAAATTCATCTATAGAAAGCATTCCTGGAATTGGCGAAAAAACGATGCAGACATTAATTCAACATTTTAAAAGTGTTAAAAGATTAAAATTAGCAACAGAAAAAGAAATTTCCGACGTTATAGGTGTGTCAAAAGCAAAAAAAATTACCGACTTTTACCATAAAAATAGTTAATATGAGAATTGAGGCAAGAGCCAAAAGTCATAAGCCAAAAGTCAAAATAAACTTTGTCAATATTCAGTTGACAATTGTTGATAGCCGCCTATTTTCTATATTGATTTGTTTGTTGTTTGTTACCTTTTGTCTTTTACCTTTTACTTTACAAGCTCAGGATACAGCTCCAAAAAGACCTAAAATAGGTTTGGTATTGAGCGGAGGAGGAGCCAAAGGATTTGCTCACATAGGTGTTTTAAATGTACTCGAAGATGCCGGAGTAAAGATAGATTATATTGGAGGAACTAGTATGGGCGCAGTTATTGGTGGGCTCTATGCAACGGGTTATAATGCTAAACAAATAGACTCCATTATTAGTGTAACCAATTTTAGTAATGTACTAAACGATTATATTCCTCGATCTTCCAAGAATTTTTATGAAAAGAGAAATGATGAATTGTATGCCTTGACGCTTCCGTTCAATAAATTTAGTATTGGTGCTCCAGAGGCATTGTCAAAAGGGATGTATAATTTCAATCTATTAAGTAGATTAACGTTGCCTGTCCGACATGTTCGGGATTTTAGCGAACTACCAACTTCTTTTTTATGTGTAGGAACCAATATAGCACTTGGGGAACAAGTAGTTTTTGACAAAGGAGTTTTGGCACAAGCAATAACAGGGAGCTCTTCTTTACCATCTATATTTGCACCGGTAATGATTGATGATAACCTTATTATAGACGGGGGAGTAATCAATAATTATCCTATCGAAGAAGTTCGAAAAATGGGAGCCGATATAATAATAGGAGTCGATGTACAATCGGGATTGCTCAGTAAAGATGAACTAAGAAGTGCTTCAAAAATCTTTTTTCAAATCACTAATCTGCAAATGATTGAAAGAATGAAAGTAAATGCGAAATTTACAGAAATCTATATCAAACCTGACATAAAAAATTATGGAGTGGTTAGTTTTGATAAAGCTGCAGAAATTATAAAAAAGGGAGAAGATGCCACTTTTGCAGTATATGAAAAGATTGATCTTTTGGTGGATAAAGCAAATCCTTATTACAAAAACAGATTAAAAGTAAAGTCTGATAGTTTAACAATTGTTGATGTTAAGATTAATGAATTGAAAAATTATTCCAGAGATTATATTATTGGAAAGTTGAACTTTAAGCCAGGATCTAAAATAAGTTTTAAAAACCTAGAAACTGGAATAAATAATCTTAATGCTACCCAAAATTTTAGTGCCGTAAGCTATTATTTTGAGAAAAACGGAGAATATGATGATTTGATTCTCACATTAACCGAAAGTCCCGTAAAAACCAATTTGAAGTTTGGCTTGCATTATGATGGTTTGTATAAAAGTGCAATTTTGGCCAATGTAACCAATAAAAAGACGTTTTTAAAAAATGATTTTTTATCTGCCGATTTGGTTTTGGGAGATAATGTCCGATATTATTTTGACTACTATATTGATAATGGATTTCAATTGAGTTATGGATTTAAGTCTCAAATGAATCGATTTAATAAAAACATTCCGGTAAGTGTGATAACTTATAATGCAAGTGGAACAAATTCTATAAATATTGATTATCTAGATTTGTCCAATCAGCTTTATATTCAATCAGTATTTGCCCAAAAATTCCTTATTGGTATTGGAGCCGAATTTGAATATCTAGATATCACCTCAGAAACACTTGAGTCAGATCGGGTTATTACCAAGAGTAATTATTTTAGCCTTTTCAGTTATTTAAAATACGATTCTTACGATAATAAATATTTCCCTAAAAAGGGTTGGTACTTTTCAGGAAACCCACAATTTTATATGTTTTCTTCGGAAAGTTCAGCAAACTTCGAACCTTTTTCTATTATAAGTGCCGAAGCTGGTATTGCTAAAACAATTTTTAAGCATGCAACAATAAAACTTCAGGCAGAAGCAGGTGCCTCAATAGGAAGTAAAAGTTTGCCTTATTTTGATTTTATTTTGGGAGGTTACGGATTTAATAATACAAATAATTTCAAGTATTTTTATGGGTATGATTATCTAAGTATTGCGGCCAATAGTTATCTAGAAACGACTATAACACTTGACTATGAAATTCTCAAAAAGAATCATCTTAACTTTTCGGCAAATTATGCCAATTTAGATGATAATTTATACGATTCATTAGATTGGATTTCATGGCCAAAATATTCAGGATATGCACTGGGTTACGGATTAGAAACCGTTATTGGTCCAGTCGAAGTAAAATATTCGTGGTCCCCGGAAACCTCGAAGTCCTACCTTTGGTTCACAGTTGGATTTATATTTTAATTTGCATTTCTTTAAATAAAAATTACGATATTTGTAATTATGAAAACAAATTGGACAGGTTTATTAGAGTATCTTCAATTCATGATCAAAAGAAATCCGGAGTGATTTTCTAAGGGATAATTAGCCCTATTTATGTTGTCAAAGAATTGAATACTTTATCATGTATATCAGGTTTTGTTTTAAAAAATGAAACCATTTGACGCTACGATTTTTACGAATTGCTTATTACTATCTAATTTAAATTGTTATGCCAATATATCATAAACTAGGAAACATTCCTCCTAAAAGACACACCCAGTTTGAAAAACCAAATGGAGGGCTGTATTACGAACAACTATTTGGAACAGAGGGTTTTCATGGTCATTCTTCCTTGTCTTACCACATTCACAGACCAACTCAGGTCAAAGAAATTCTAAAATCATATTCAGTTGAGCCTAAAATCGCAATTGGGAAAAACATAAAATCATTATTGCTAAAAGGTTTTGAGTTAAAACCAGAAGATGATTTCTTGGACAGTCGCAAAGCAATGTTGGTTAATAGAGACTGTATTATAGGGCTAGCAGCACCGAGAAAATCATTAACAACTTATTTCTATAAAAATGCCGATGCCGATGAAATGATCTTCATTCATAAAGGCAAAGGAAAACTTAGAACCATGCTTGGGAATATTCCTTTTGAGTATGGAGATTATTTGATTATACCACGCGGAATCATTTATCAAATAGAGTTTGAAACCGAAGATAATCGTTTGTTTTATGTAGAATCCTATGCACCATTTTATACGCCAAAACGTTATAAAAATGAATCAGGACAACACTTAGAGCATTCACCTTTTTGCGAACGCGATTTTATTTTGCCAAACGAATTAGAATCACATGACGAAAAAGGCGATTTTGTTATCAAAATGAAAAAAGAAGGAATGATGCATGAAGTAGTTTATGCAACACATCCTTTTGATGTAGTGGGTTGGGATGGTTATAATTTCCCATACGGATTTAGTATACATGACTTCGAGCCAATTACCGGACGTGTACACCAACCACCACCAGTTCATCAAACCTTTGAGACCAGTACTTTTGTAGTTTGTTCTTTCGTGCCAAGACTATACGATTATCACCCCAAAGCCATTCCGGCACCATACAATCATAGCAATATAGATAGTGACGAAGTGTTGTATTATGTAGATGGTGATTTTATGAGCCGTAACAATATAGAACAAGGGCACATTACCTTACACCCTAAAGGAATTCCACATGGTCCCGCTCCAGGTGCTATGGAACGCAGTATAGGACATAAGGATACACAGGAATTGGCCGTAATGGTCGATACCTTCCGACCACTTATGGTAACTGAAGAAGCTATGGGTATAGACGATGGGCAATACTATAAATCTTGGGTAGAGTAATTTTTTTAATGTGATAATGTGTCAATTAGAAAATTAGATAATTAGTCAATGGGGTAATTAAAATAATTATGTAATTTTAAACCTACAATAAAATTATCTAATTGACTCATTCTCGAATTATCAAATTCTCTAAACATGACCTTTAACGAAAAGTACAAAGACAATGCACTTTTAATAAAAACCTTCAATTTCGCATTAAATATAATTGATTATACAAGTGAACTTCAGGAACAAAAGAAATTCGTAATTGCCAATCAATTATTAAAAAGCGGAACATCAATTGGAGCAAATTCAAAAGAATCACAAAATGCCGAAAGCAAAGCAGATTTTATTCATAAATTAAAAATCGCTATTAAAGAAGCAGATGAAACTGAATATTGGCTGTTCATATGTGATGCTCATAAAAGTTTTCCAAATTGTAAAGATTTATTAAATGAGTTGTCAGAAATTTTAAAAATATTAAACAAAATAATAGCAACAACAAAAATGAAAAATTAGATAATTAGCAAATATGTCTATTAAAAAAAAATATTTTAATTATCCATACTCAATTATCTCATTTTCAAATTATCTCATTTTCAAATAAAAAATACCATGGCAAAAGAAATAAAATCAGTAGAATACGGATTAGAAAAAATATTCGAAGGGGCGCAAGATTTCCTTCCGCTTTTAGGAACGGATTATGTCGAATTCTACGTAGGTAACGCAAAACAATCGGCACATTATTATAAAACAGCTTTTGGATATCAATCATTAGCCTATGCCGGATTAGAAACAGGAGTAAAAGACAGAGCTTCTTATGTATTAAAGCAAGATAAAATCAGAATCGTTTTAACCACTCCATTAACACAGGATTCTCCTCTTCACGACCATTTGAAAAAACATGGCGATGGTGTAAAAGTAGCAGCACTTTGGGTAGAAGATGCAAGGAGTGCATATGAAGAAACCATGAAGCGTGGTGCTCGCTCTTTTATGGAGCCAACTGTTGAGAAAGATGAGTTTGGAGAAGTAGTACGTTCTGGTATCTATACCTATGGAGAAACAGTTCATATTTTTGTGGAAAGAAAAAACTACAACGGTATTTTCTTGCCAGGATATAAAGAATGGAAATCAGATTACAACCCAGAACCAACAGGTCTGAAATATATTGACCACATGGTAGGAAATGTGGGTTGGAACGAAATGAACACTTGGGTGAAGTTTTACGAAGATGTAATGGGATTTGTAAATTTCCTTTCTTTTGATGATAAACAAATCAATACAGAGTATTCGGCTTTGATGAGTAAAGTAATGTCAAACGGAAACGGAAGAATCAAATTTCCAATCAATGAACCAGCCGAAGGAAAGAAAAAATCACAAATCGAGGAATATTTAGACTTCTATGGTGGACCTGGAGTGCAGCACATTGCTATTGCAACAGATGATATTATAAAAACAGTATCTCAACTAAAAGCAAGAGGAGTAGAGTTTTTGTCACCACCGCCACATACCTATTATGAAGCAATCCCAGAGAGATTAGGTGTGCATATGGATATGATGAAAGAGGATTTAGACGAAATAGAAAAACTAGCCATTATGGTAGATGCCGATGAAGATGGTTATTTATTGCAAATTTTTACTAAACCGGTTCAAGATCGTCCTACTTTGTTTTTTGAGATTATTCAAAGAATGGGAGCGAAAGGCTTTGGTGCAGGAAACTTCAAAGCGCTTTTTGAGTCTATAGAACGTGAACAGCAATTGCGAGGAACGTTATAAAATTTCATTATTTTTGCATTATCAAAAAAAATAATAGTTAATTAACTCTTAAAGTTGCAAATGTTGTGTTAAACTTGATTTTTTGCTAAAAAAACCTTGATTTATACAATACCTTTGCAGTCGCAAATTAAGAAGGGGTGGTTTCCTGCTTAGTTTCATATAAATTTACATAATTTATAGTTTTTTGGTTAGTTAATAGCATAAAAACTCAGTCATTAATTTGACTGAGTTTTTTTGTTTTGGTACATTTGATGGTATTTTAATTTTGATGAATTCTAACCAGTGCAATGAGCATGACAACAAATTTGTTGTAACCACAAATGAAGATGTGTGAAACAAGTTCAACAACTCCGAGAAATAATATTAAGTTGGAGCTAATCCCATATTCCAACAAAAAACGATATTATCTTCATATGAAAAAAATTGCAATTTTCTTATTACTGGTGGTAATCTTAGGTTTTGATACACAAAAAGAAGAAGCTTTTTCAGTTGGAGAATTTCTAAAGTATAAAGTGCATTACGGAATAATAAATGCAGGTTACGCTACAATCGAAGTAAAAGATGCTTCACTTAACGATCAATCAACTTATCATGTTATTGGCAGGGGTTATTCTACAGGAATGACAAAATTCTTTTTTAAAGTCGAAGATGTGTATGAGAGTTATATTAACAAGAACACAAGAAACCCTTATAGATTTGTTCGAAAGATAAATGAAGGCGGATATACCAAAAATCAAGAAGGATTCTTTGATCAGAAATCGAATAAAGTAACGGTAAAAGACTATAAACACAGTACCGAAAAAACATTTGATTTTTCTAAAAATACACAAGATATTTTGTCTTCATTTTATTATTTAAGAAATTACCCAAACATTAATAAAATAAAATCTGGAGAATCCGTTATTATTGACATGTTTTTTGATAATGAGACTACAAAATTTAAGTTAAAATTCATAGGAAGAGAAGATATTACAACTAAATTTGGCATTGTTTCTACAATGATTTTTAAGCCTTTAGTGCAATCTGGACGTGTGTTTAAAGAAGAGGAAAGTTTAACGATTTGGATTTCAGATGACTACAATAAAATACCTGTTAGAATAAAAGCAAGTCTTTTGGTAGGATCCCTTAAGGCAGATTTGGAAGATTACAGAGGGTTAAGAAATCCGTTTAAATTAAAATTAAAATGACAATAAAAGATACTACTGCATCAATTTTAGAAGAAATTGAACAAAAATACCAAGCTATAGGTCAAAAAACGGAAACTCATCTAGAAGGATTGCTTTGGTCAAAGCCAATAACATATTGGGATTATATTCAAACGGATGCTCTATTGAATTTACAAGTTCAAAGAACAACATTGCCTGATGAAATGGTTTTTATTATGTATCATCAAGTAAACGAATTGCTTTTTAAAATGATACTGTGGGAAATGCGTCAAATCTCACATGCAGAATCCCTAACTACTGATTTTTTTACCGAAAGATTAATGAGAGTGAGTCGTTACTTTGATATGCTTACCACATCGTTTGATATCATGGGAGACGGAATGGAAGTGGATCAGTACATGAAATTTAGAAACACACTTACTCCGGCAAGTGGTTTTCAAAGTGCACAATATAGGATGATAGAGATTGCTTCTACAGACTTAATCAATCTTATAGATTATCGTTTCCGAGCAACTATCGATAGGAATACACCTTACGAGCATGCCTTAGATCACATGTACTGGCAGGCAGCTGGGAAAGATCATCAAACGGGTGAAAAATCATATTTGCTTTTAGAATTTGAACGCAAATATAAAGCGGCATTTATAACTCAAATGCAAGAATACAATACTATAAACCTTTGGCAAAAATTCAAACAATTGCCAGAATCAGATCAAAAAAATCCAGAACTGATAAAAGCTATGCGTCATTACGACCATACCGTAAACATTACGTGGGTTATGGGGCACTTGAATGCGGCCAGAAAATATATAGATAGCGGAAAAGGTGATGGAGAGGCTACAGGAGGAAGTGATTGGAAAAAATACATGCACCCAAAATACCAAAGAAGAATTTTCTTCCCGGAATTATGGAGTGAAGATGAACTTGCCAATTGGGGTGTAGAAAAATAAAATAAATATAATAAAGAGGTCGCTTGAAACAAGTCATTATAATTTTAGCAGTATTATTTTCTTTATTGTCCTGTAATAGGAATGAAGATACCTTAAGAAATGAACCAGTAAAGAAACAGTCCAAAATAAGTGACTTCGGATTTACTTTGTCTGACTATAATGTAATTAATGATTCTATAAAATCTGGCGACACTTTTGGCAGTATTGTTCAAGGACAAAATATTGGTGACAAAAAAGTGTATGATATTGTTGCACAGGTAAAAGATACTTTTGATGTTCGCACTATTAAAATAAACAAACCGTATACCTTGCTTAGGTCTAAAGGTAAAACCAATAAACTAAATGTTTTTATTTACCAACCAGATCCTTTGCATTATTATGTAGTTGATTTGCGAGATTCTATAGCGGTCGTCCATAAAAAAACAAAGCCTTTAACCTTGAAACAAAGAACTATTGGTGGGGTATTAAAAGGCTCTTTATCCGAAACGTTAGAATCTGCAAATGTAGAAGGAGCATTGGCAAGTAGGATTTCAAAAATATTTGCATGGTCTGTCGATTTCTTTAAAATAAAAAAAGGAGATAGATTTGGATTGACTTTTACAGAAAGATATATTAATGATTCTATTTATGATGGAGTAGATAGTCTTCAGGCAGCTTTTTTTGAATATAAAGGGAAGATAATTTATGCTTTTCCCTTTGAACAAAACCCTGGTTCAGGTAGAATAGAATATTATGATGAAGATGGAAAAACACTGAAGAATTTCTTTCTTAAAACCCCAATAAAGTTTAGCCGCATTACTTCACATTTTACTTCAAATCGTTTTCATCCCGTTCAACAAATCTGGAAAGCACACAAAGGAACAGATTATGCCGCACCTTATGGAACGCCTATTTCTACAACTGCTTCCGGAATAGTAGAACAAACGGGCTACACGGCAGGGAACGGAAATTTTGTCAAGGTGAAACATAATGGAACCTATTCTACTCAATATTTACACATGTCAAGAATATTGGTAAGACGCGGTCAGCATGTCAATCAGGGGCAAAAAATAGGTTTAGTGGGAAGCACAGGATTGGCAACCGGACCACATGTATGTTATCGTTTTTGGAAAAACGGAGTGCAAGTAGATGCTCTACGATTAAAACTTCCTAATGGAGAACCGATGAGTGGAAAAAACAAAGAGCGTTTTTTGAAACATATCGAACCTTTGAAATTTGAATTAGACAGTGTTTCTAATTTATAGAATCCTATTTTTACTACATAGAACTATTTTGTAACTGCTGTTTTTAAAATGGTTAATAATTTTTTCACATATAATCAGGACTGTTGGCAGTTAACAAGTAAAGAAAATTTTTACTGATTAAACTTTGATAATCAGTAAATACCTAAATATTTTTTAAGGTATTTGTTCTGTAAATTAATCCAGTAAATTTTTAGCTAAATTGTTATATAATATGATGAATTCACATGATTCAAACATATTTCAGTAAATTAGCGCAATTATAAAAAACTAAAATAAATGGCTTTAAACACAATAAACCCAACTGAAACATCAGCTTGGGAAAAACTTCAGTTGCACTATGCTGAAATGCAAAAAGCTTCAATGTCAGCAATGTTTCAGGTTGATAATTCAAGAACAGAAAAATTTCATTTGAAGTGGAATGATTTTTTGGTTGATTATTCCAAAAACAGAATTAATCAGGAAACTATTGATTTGCTTTTGGAGCTAGCAAATGAAACGGGTTTGAAAAATGCTATTTCAGATTACTTTGGAGGAGCACTTATTAATCAAACGGAAAATAGAGCGGTATTGCATACAGCTTTACGCGCCAAAGAGTCGGCTGTAATACATGTAGACGGTATTAATGTAATGCCAGAAGTATATGCTGTAAAGAATAAAGTAAAATCGTTTACAAATGAAGTAATCTCAGGGCAAAGAACAGGATATACTGGAAAACCATTTACAGATGTTGTAAATATAGGTATAGGTGGTTCGGATTTAGGACCAGTGATGGCAGTTGAGGCTTTGCAATATTATAAAAATCATTTAAATGTTCATTTTGCTTCTAATGTAGATGGTGATCACGTAAATGAAATTATTAAAAAACTTAATCCAGAGACTACCTTATTTGTAATTGTTTCAAAAACCTTTACTACTCAAGAAACTTTAACGAATTCAGAAACTATTAAAGCATGGTTTCTAAAATCGGCTAGTCAGGAAGATGTGGCTAAACATTTTGTGGCAGTTTCAACCAATATTCAAAAAGTAACTGAATTTGGGATTAATCCAGACAATATTTTCCCTATGTGGGATTGGGTTGGAGGACGTTTCTCTCTATGGAGTGCCGTGGGGCTTTCTATAAGTCTAGCAGTTGGTTTTGAAAATTTTGATGAACTGTTGAGTGGAGCTAATGAAATGGATGAGCACTTTAAAACTGCCGACTTTGATAAGAATATCCCAGTTGTATTAGCATTATTGAGTGTTTGGTATAATAATTTCTTTGGTGCCGAGAGTGAAGCTTTAATTCCATATACACAATATTTACAAAAACTAGCTCCTTATTTACAACAAGGAACTATGGAAAGTAATGGTAAGAGTATTGGTCGCGATGGAAAACCGGTGAATTATGAAACCGGAACTATTATTTGGGGAGAGCCGGGTACAAATGCTCAGCATGCCTTTTTTCAGTTAATCCATCAGGGAACCAAATTAATTCCTTCTGATTTCATTGGATTTGTAAAACCATTATACGGAGACGAAGATCATCATGATAAATTGATGTCAAACTTTTTTGCTCAAACCGAAGCCTTGATGAATGGTAAATCAGAAGAGCAAGTTCAGGCAGAGTTTGATAAGCAAGGCCTTAATGCTGATAAAGCGAAAGTGCTTCTGCCTTTCAAAGTGTTTAGTGGTAATAAGTCAACTAATACAATATTGATCCAAAAATTAACACCTAAATCTTTAGGATCTTTGATAGCTATGTATGAGCATAAAATTTTTGTACAAGGTATTATTTGGAACATCTTTAGTTTTGATCAATGGGGGGTAGAATTGGGTAAACAGCTGGCTAATTCCATATTGGAAGAAATCAATACAAAAGAGATTAAAAAACATGATAGTTCTACAAGGTTTTTACTACAACATTTCTTGGAAAACAAATAGTTAAGTTTCTGTAAAACTTATTTTAAAAAGTCCTGATTTATCACAATCAGGACTTTTTTTTGGGAAAAAGACAAAAAATATTTTTGAAGGAAGAGTAAAACCATCCCTTTTGGTCTTTGTTGTGATGTGAATTTAATATGCTAAATGGTTTATTTGTGAAAATTATTCAATTTTTTAACCTAATAATTATAATGCTATTATATTATCCAGAAGTATTGCTAAATGTGCAATTCCTTAAAGGTTTCTTAACATAAATTGATTTGAATGTTATAATTTTGCCAAAAATAAATAAACTAACAATAATGAAGACAATGAAAAATTGGTTACTTTCAGGAGTACTATTTTTAGTGGTTTCGACAGTATTCTCACAAGGGAAAATTACAGGAACCATTACAGATGGACAAAATCCTCTGCCTGGAGCAAATATTGCTATAAAAGGTGGTGCTGGCGCATCAACAGGTTTTGATGGTAAATTCACCATTAACTCAACTGTAAATGCTGGACAATTGAATATTTCTTACATCGGTTTTGACAACAAAACTGTTAATTTTACAATTGCAAACGGTGTTTCTACAGATTTAGGAAACATTGTTTTAGTGTCTAACTCTAACGAATTGGGTGAAATAGTTGTTAAATCGACAGTAGTCGATGTTGCAAAAGACAGAAAAACACCAGTTGCTGTATCTACAATTAAAGCGGCTGAAATTCAAGAAAAATTAGGAACTCAGGAATTTCCAGAAATTTTGAAAAATACACCTTCAGTATATGCTACAAAAGGTGGTGGTGGTTTTGGAGATTCTAGAATTAACATTCGTGGATTTGACCAAAAGAACATTGCTGTTATGATAAATGGTATGCCTATTAACGATATGGAGACTAGTGCTGTATATTGGAGTAACTGGGCTGGATTATCTGATGTAACTTCAGCGATGCAAGTACAAAGAGGATTAGGTTCTTCAAAATTGGCTATCTCATCTGTTGGAGGAACAATCAATATATTGACTAAATCTTCTGATAAAAAAGAAGGAGGGTCTATTGGGTCTTCTTTTGGAAACGCAAACTATCTTAAAACACAAGCATCTTATAATACTGGAAAATTAGAGAATGGACTTTCTGCTTCTATATTGTATAGTCATACTATGGGAGATGGTTATGTAAATGGAACTGAATTTGTAGGAGATAATTATTTTGTTGCTTTAGGATATGCAACAAAAAATAACAAACACGATTTTCAATTTACTTTTACAGGTGCACCACAATGGCATGACCAAAGAAACTCAAGTATTACAATCGAAACATATCAAAAGTATGGTTCTAATGGAGAGCCAAATACAAGATATAACTCGGATTGGGGTTATTTGAATGGAGAAAAGTTTAATATGACAAGAAACTATTTTCACAAGCCAGTTGGTTCTATTAACTGGGATTACAAAATAAATGAAACTTCAAAATTGTCAACAGTACTTTATGGTTCTTGGGGCCGTGGAGGTGGAACTAGAGGTGCTGGAGGAGTTAGAGGATTAAATTATTTAAATAGTGCTTTTAGAACTGCCGATGGTTTAGTTGATTTTGATAAAATTCAAGCCTATAACTCTGGTCAAACGGTTATGATTAATGGGGTTGCTACAACAAGAACTCAGATTAATGGTAATTTCCAAAATAGTTCAAGTACAGGTAGAACTGGTGCAGGGACTCCAGCTTCTCCATATGTTTATAATAGTACTTCAGGTATTTCTCAAATTTCATCTGTCAATTCTCATGACTGGTATGGTGGTGTTATTAATTTTAATAAAAAATTCTCAAATAATCTAACTTGGGATTTAGGTATAGATGCTAGAACTTATACAGGTATTCATTATCAAAATCTAAATAATTTATTAGGTGCAGATGAGTATTTTGATAATACTGATAAGAATAATCCAAATAGAATTTTAACTGATACGTACACAACTAAGCCTTCAGGAAATCCTTTTGCGAGTGCGACTAATGGAGATAAAATTAATTTTTACAATGATGGAAATGTAAACTGGTACGGTGCTTTTACTCAATTGGAATATTCTAAAGACAATTTGACTGCATTCATTCAAGGAGCTATTTCTCAACAAGGTTTTAAAAGAGTAGATTATTTCAAATATTTAAGTTCTGATCCACTTTCTTCTACAGATTACGAAAACATACTTGGAGGTAACGTAAAAGGAGGAGCAAACTATAATATTAATGAAAAGCATAATGTTTTTGCTAATGCTGGGTATTATTCAAAACAACCGTTCTTTAATGCGGTGTATCCTGGAAACGCATCTATTGTTAATCCGTATTTAGTGAATGAAAAAATTATGGCTGTTGAAGCTGGATATGGTTTCCGTTCAAGAATATTTACAGCTAATGTGAATTTGTATTATACGACTTGGAAAGATAGAAATTTAAGAGTAAATGATGCTGCAACTACTAATCCTGGTGGATATTTCGATTATACTGGACTTGCAGAAACACATTCTGGTGTTGAATTTGAAGGAAATGCTAGGGTAACTGATAAGTTGAGAGTGAATGGAATGTTCTCTTATGGAATTTGGGAATATAGTGGACAAGCAAAATCTACGTTGTATGATAATGCTAATAATGAGTTGAGTTCAGGAGTTCTGTACTTGGATAATGTTAAGGTTGGTGATGCTGCTCAAATGACAGCTTCTTTGGGTGCTTCTTATGAGGTTTTGACAAGAGTTACTTTGGATGCTAATTATAATTTTAATGATAATTTATATGCTGCAATTTCACCAGATAAATTCTCTAATGCAAATAATAAAGGATCATTACAATTGCCTTCTTACGGATTGATGGATGCTGGTTTCTCTTATAAGATGCTTGTTGGTGCGAAAAAAAATAAATCAGTAAACTTCAGAATTAATGTGAACAACGTTTTAGATAAAACTTATATTGCAGAATCTAGAACTAACATCTTTGCTGATGATAATCTTCCTGTTGCAACTGGACAACCAGCTGGTTCAAAAGGGACTTACCTTTCTAACGGAAAGCTTTATAATGGTGTAGCAACTGCAAATGAAGTTTTCTTCGGATTTGGAAGAACTTGGAACTTTAATTTACGTTACGATTTCTAAGAAAGAATCAGAATAAAGTCAAGAAATACCCCAATCGCTTTTTAGCTGATTGGGGTTTTTTAATGACTTTTTTGCTTATATTTGTTCAAATTAAAATCTTATTTATGTACACTATTTTACAAAAATTTCACTCAGGTTGGGCTTATGTTGCATTATTAGTTCTTGTTATAGCGGTTATCAATGCCATAATGGGAATGTCTTCTAAAAAAGAATTTACTGCCAAAGATCGAAAAATTGCTTTGTTTGGTTTGATTGGAGCTCACGTTCAATTATTGATAGGTTTGATTTTGTATTTTGTGTCTCCGTTAGGATTGGCTTCTTTTGGGCAAATGTCTGATAAAGCATTGCGTTTGACTTCATTAGAGCACCCATTAATCAATATAATTGCAATTGCTTTAATTACTATAGGCTGGTCTAAACATAAAAAACTAACAACCAGCGAATCAAAATTCAAAACCTTTTCTATATTCTACGGTTTAGGACTGGTGCTTATCTTAAGTAGAATTCCTTGGTCATTGTGGTTCTAATACAATATAGAAAGTCCTGAAAAGGACTTTTTTTTACCAAAAAGTTTTTTGCAATTCAAAGTTTCACCTAATAAACTATAAATGAAAAAAATAATCACACTTTTATTTTTACTAGCCAATATTGGTTTAGTGAGTAGTCAAAGTTCAATTATAAACAGCAAAAAATTTTCCATTAAAAAAGATACTTTAAAAAAAACAACGAAGGTTGTTGAAAAAGTTGAAAAAGAAGTTGAACCAGTTGCAGTAGCCCCAGATTCTGTAATTGTCGAGACTGGAAAGTTTGTATTCTTCAAAAAAAATGCGCACGCTTCCTATTATCATGACAAATTTAATGGTAAAAGAACAGCAAGCGGAAAGCGATTTGATAATAAAAAGCTTAGCGCTGCCCACAGAAAATTTCCTTTTGGAACCAAACTCAGGATTACTAATGAAGCTAATGGCAAATCGGTAGTAGTCGAAGTGATCGATAGAGGTCCATTTGCGAGAGGGAGAGAGATAGATTTAAGTAAAAAAGCATTTATGGAAATTACTTCAAACAAAGGAAGTGGTTCTGTAATTGTAAAAATTGAGGAATTACAAAAATGATAATTCTTTCAGTAATTAGTAAAGAGTAATTAGCTTTTGGTGGTTGAAGAAATCTAGTCATAAACCGCATTGCCAATTACTCTTTGCTGATTCTAATAATCACCAATTCTTAAAAGGGTGGTTGTTCAAATAGGCGTTGTAATATCTTTTGTCATTGGTGACCTCTTCGCCTAACCAAATGGGTCTTTCAAAAGATTCTGTTTCTGAATTTAATTCAATTTCAGCCATAATCAACCCTTCGTTTTCTCCATAGAATTCATCTACTTCTATGATATGATTACTTGTTTTGATTTCAAAACGGGTTTTGTCAATAACACCGGCTTCACACAATAACAGCAATTTTTCAGCTTCGTCAATAGGTATTTCTTTTTCCCATTCAAAACGGGATAAACCTGAGTCGTTAGAGATGCCTTTTATGGTCAAGAAGCCTTTGTTTCCTTTTATCCGTACTCTTACAGTTCTTTCAGGAACGGAGTTCAAATAACCTTGTTTTATTCGGTTTTGAGTAAATGCTTCTTTTTTGAATGCATCCGAAGTGACTAAAAATTTTCTTTCTATTTCTATCATTTTTCTATTTTAGGAGCTATACCCAGCACTTTGTTATATTCCCGATTTTATGTGGGGTTAGTATGTAGATCAAAGATATTCATTTATTTTTAACAGTTGAGTCGTTTCATTTCATTCAAAACGTTTCTAAATTTGTATCATGCTCGAATCCATACCAAATAGAAAAATCATACACATCGACATGGATGCTTTCTATGCCTCGGTTGAGCAAATGGATAATCCGGAATTGCGAGGAAAACCAATTGCTGTTGGTGGCGCCGAAAATAGAGGAGTGGTATCGGCGGCGAGTTATGAAGCTCGAAAATTTGGGGTTCGAAGTGCTATAAGTGGTGTTTTGGCCAAAAAATATTGTCCAGAACTTATTTTTGTAAAACCGCGTTTTGATCGTTATAGAGAGATTTCAAAAAAAATTCACAAAATATTCCGTGATTATACAGATTTGATCGAGCCACTTTCGCTTGATGAAGCCTATCTGGATGTTACCCAAAACAAAAAAGGGAATCCTAGTGCGAGTTTATTGGCGCAGGAAATACGATTGCGTATTTTTAATGAAGTAGGGCTAACGGCTTCGGCTGGGATATCGGTCAATAAATTTGTTGCCAAAATTGCGAGTGATTATAATAAGCCCAACGGACAAAAAACGGTCAATCCAGATGAAGTTATAGCTTTTCTAGAGGCTTTGCCTATTCAAAAATTCTATGGAGTAGGGAAGGTCACTACCGAAAAAATGTTTCAGCTCGGAATTTTTACAGGCTTGGATCTTAAAAGTAAATCGGTAGAATTCTTGGAAAAGCATTTTGGCAAGTCTGGAAGTTTCTACTATAATGTGGTTCGGGGTATTTATAATAGTGAAGTAAGGTCAAATCGAATTACAAAATCGGTTGCGGCAGAATATACTTTTGATAGTAATCTTTCTTCTGAGGTGTTTATGGTTGAAAAGCTTGAAAAAATAGCAAATGAATTAGAGCGACGTTTAAAAAAGCATAATATTTCCGGAAAGACAATCACTCTAAAAATTAAGTATAGCGATTTTACCCAACAAACACGAAGTAAAACAATGCCTTATTTTATATCGGATAAAGCGTTGATTCTAGAAACGGTTAAAGAATTGTTGTATCAGGAGAAAATGAAAGATTCGGTACGGCTTCTCGGGATTTCTTTGAGTAACCTAAATACCGAAATCAAAAAGACAATTGTGGTGCAGCTTAAATTTGATTTTTGATTTAGTTTTCAGTGTTGATTCGAAATATCTAACGGGTTAAATAGGATATGTGTGGAAAATTCAATGCAAAAAAAAGACTATCGTAATGATAGTCTTTTTTTTAAGCTCCCCCTCTTGGGCTCGAACCAAGGACCCTCTGATTAACAGTCAGATGCTCTAACCAACTGAGCTAAGGAGGAATCACCTTAAAGGTAAATATGTTTGCTAAAAAAAGTTGCTCCCCCTCTTGGGCTCGAACCAAGGACCCTCTGATTAACAGTCAGATGCTCTAACCAACTGAGCTAAGGAGGAAGTTGTTGCTCTTTTTAGCGAGTGCAAATATAGATGTTTTTTTGGTTTGACAAAAATATTTTCACTCTTTTTAATAAATATTTTTACTTGCCTGTAATTGCTTTGTAAATGTCGTTTCCGTTAGCAAATAAAAGCAATGATATAAGTAAAACAAAGCCAACCATTTGTGCGTTTTCAAGGAATTTGTCACTAGGTTTTTTACCACTTACGATTTCAAACAATAAAAACATTACGTGACCACCATCTAGGGCTGGAATTGGCAATAAGTTCATAACTCCAAGCATAATCGATAATATAGCCGTGATGCTCCAGAAAACTTCCCAGCTCCAAGAACTAGGAAAAATGTCGAATATAGCTTTAAAACCACCTACTTGTTTGTAAGCTTTGGTTTCTGGATTGAAAATCATTTTTAACTGTTTACCGTATCCAACCAATTGATCTTTTCCTTTTTCAATTCCAAAAGGAATCGATTCAAAGAAACTGTACTTTTGATGTGTAATTTTATAGTACCCTAGTTTTTCTAAAGAATCAAGTCCTAAAGCAGCAAGTTGAACACCAAGTTTGCCTTCTTTGTTTACTTTTAGGTCTAAAGTTATTTGTTTTTGATCTCTCAAAACCAATGCTGAAATTGTTTTGTTCTTATTGTTTTCTAGAACTGCTTTGGCCTGATCTAGGTATTTTGTGGTTTGTCCGTTTAGTGATAAAAGAATATCTTTTGTTTTAAGATTTTGGTTTGCCGACTCATCAGATACGTTACCGATAACAAATGGAATTCTAATGGTAGCCAATGGCGCTTTTTCGACTTTAGACAATTGGTCAACAAAATCATTTGGCATTTTAATCGTTTGTTCGGTGCCATTTCTATCAATAGTGACTTCTTTGGCCAAAATAAGTTTAGAGCTGATTTCCTTGTCAAAGCGAATAATTTTTGCTCCATCAACAGCAATAATTTTATCTCCAGATTTGAATCCGGCATTGATCATTGCTTGGTTTTCTATTAAAAGACCGTCTTTCATGTCGGCATTTGCAACATAGGAATCTCCATAAGCATATGCCATACCAATATAAATAATGAAGGCCAAGATAAAGTTTACCGTAACACCACCCAACATGATAATCAAACGTTGCCAAGCTGGTTTAGATCTAAATTCCCATGGTTGTGCAGGCAAAGCCATTTGTTCCTTGTCCATGCTCTCATCGATCATACCAGATATTTTTACATAACCACCAAGAGGTAACCAACCGATACCGTATTCAGTTTCGCCAATTTTCTTTTTTAGAAGTGAATATTTAACATCAAAAAACAAATAAAATTTTTCGACTCTGGTTTTGAATAATTTAGCGGGAATGAAATGTCCTAATTCGTGAAGTATAATAAGTAATGATAAGCTCAATAAAAATTGAGAAAGCTTGATAAATATTTCCATTTTTAAATTTTCGGTTCTATAATGACTGACAAAAATACTATTTTCTATTATATTATTTGTGGTATATTGTTGGGTATCGTTTTAAAAGTTTGTTAATTAATGCTTTTTTCGTTTTTTAATTTCAACTTAGTGCAATAACTTTACTACATATAAATCTCGTTTTAATGCTCTTAAAATTAAAACAATTAATATCCGTTATATGTCGTCTCAATTATTTTCACCTTTACAGATAAAAAGTATTACTCTTAAAAACAGAATAACGGTATCACCAATGTGTCAATATTCGGCTCAAGAAGGTTTTGCAAATGATTGGCATTTGGTGCATCTTGGCAGTCGTGCTACAGGTGGTGCGGGTCTAATTATTCAAGAAGCTACAGCTGTTTCTCCAGAAGGTAGAATTTCTCCCAGCGATTTAGGGTTATGGGATGATGAACAGATACCAAAATTACAGTCTATCACTAAGTTTATTATTGATCAAAATTCAGTTCCGGGAATACAACTGGCTCACGCAGGAAGAAAAGCCAGTGTTTCATCACCTTGGTACGGAAATAAAAAAATAGCTCAAAATCAAGGAGGATGGGAAACAGTAGCGCCAAGTGCTGTTGCCTTTCATGATTATGAGCATGTACCTACACGATTGGATTTTGTAGGGATACAAAAAGTAATTTCAGATTTTAAATCGGCCGCCAGAAGAGCGGTTCAGGCAGGATACCAAGTACTAGAAATTCATGCAGCACATGGATATTTGTTGCATCAATTTCTTTCGCCTTTATCTAATTTAAGGACAGATGAATACGGTAGTTCTTTTGAGAATAGAATACGGTTACTACTTGAAGTAGTCAAAGCAGTTCAATCCGAATGGTCTAAGGAATTTCCTTTATTGGTTAGAATCTCTGCCACAGATTGGGCAGAAGGAGGATGGAATGTTGAAGAAGCTTTGCGTCTTTCAGAAATATTAAAAGAAAATGGAGTCGATTTAATAGATGTTTCGTCTGGCGGATTAGTATCTCATCAACTAATTCCTTTGGGACCCAATTATCAGGTTCCTTTTGCAGAACAGATAAAAAAAGAAACTGGAATTTTGACCGGTGCGGTTGGTTTAATCACAACGTCTCAACAGGCAGAAGATGTTATTGCTACTGGAAAAGCCGACTTAGTTTTGTTTGCCAGAGAGTCACTTAGAAATCCTAATTTAGGATTGGATTTTGCCAAAGAATTAGGTGTAGATATAGAATGGCCAAAACAATATGATAGGGCTAAAATAAAATAACATGCAAAAAATAAAAACCGCATTACTATCCTACGGGATGTCAGGAAAAGTTTTTCACGCCCCTTTTATAGAATTTCACGATGGGTTTGAATTAGTTGGCTCATGGGAGAGAAGTAAGAAACTCATTCAACAGGATTATCCGAATGCAAAAAGCTATGAGACTCTTGAAGAATTACTCCAAGATGATATTGATTTGGTTATTGTAAACACACCTGTCGAAACCCATTTTGAATATGCCAAAAAAGTGTTGCTCGCAGGAAAACATGTTGTTGTAGAAAAAGCTTTTACAACTACAGCTGCTGAAGCTCAGGAATTAGATAATTTAGCCAAAGAAAAAGGATTGAAACTTTCGGTTTTCCAGAACCGAAGATGGGATAGTGATTTTAAAACCGTGCAAAAAGTTATTTCCGATAAAGTGCTGGGGGAATTGGTGGAGGCGGAGTTTCATTTTGATCGCTACAACCCGCTATTGAGTGCAAAAGGACATAAAGAAACCGCTAATTCCGGCGCTGGAATTCTAAAGGATTTAGGACCGCATTTAATAGATCAGGCGTTGTATTTATTTGGGATGCCTATAGCAGTTTTTGCTGATATTCGGGTGACTCGTGAACATTCTTTAGTAGACGATTGGATTGATGTTTTGCTTTATTATCATGATTTTCGAGTGAGACTGAAAGCTGGATTTTTTGTTAGAGAAGCTAATCCTGCGTATGTTATTCACGGAAAAAAAGGCTCTTTTTTGAAATCTCGTGGAGATGTACAAGAAGATGAGTTGAAACTAGGAAAGAAACCAAATCTTACTACTTGGGGGAAAGAAGCTCCCGGTTATGAAGGATTGTTACATACGGTCATTGATGATAAAGAGATTAAAGAGAAAATCTCAACATTACAGGGTAATTATTATGATTTTTTCGAAGGAGTTTATCAATCAATTAGTAAAGATGTAAAAGAGCCAGTTACGGCTAATGAAGGATTACAGGTGATGCAAATCATTGAAGCTGCCATAGAAAGCAATATTGAAGGGAAAGTTATTGTAGTATTATTGTAATAAAATGATGTTTCTAGCTCTCAATAGCTGGTTTTGCAGGTTGGGAAAGTGACCAATTAAGCGATAGCTAAGTTGGTCCCTTTTTCTAATGGTGGAATCTCAAAATAAATCTTATTCTGATGTTATTATCATATACTTTTTAACAATAACGTTGTAGTTCTTAGTTAATTTGTTGATTTTGCGTATGCTTTTTTTCTTTTTGTACTTTTGAAAAAATAACCCCCTAAAAGAATCGTTTTGATAGATTTAAATTTTATTGGAAGGTCACGTACAAAAGCAAAATACAAGAGAACTTATAAAGTCATAAAAGCATCTTACTTATCCAGAATTCGTTGGGCAGTATCGATGTTTTATTTTGGGATGGGTTTGAGTTTTGCGACTTGGGCCAGTAGAATTCCGGATATTAAAACAGCTTTGCATTTGAGTGACGGGAGCTTGGGTACTGTATTGTTCGCTCTTCCGCTTGGACAACTTATAATCATGCCTTTTTCGGGCAAATTAGTTACCCGTTTTGGTAGTCACCGAGTTTTGATTTTCGCCTTGTTATTATATATTTTTAGTTTAACCAATTTAGGATTGGCTCAAGAAACCTGGCAATTATCTCTTGGGTTGTTCTTGTTCGGAATATTTGGAAACTTATCTAATATTGCCGTAAACACTCAAGGCGTTTATACCGAAGTTCTTTATAAAAAAACTATCATGTCATCTTTTCACGGAATGTGGAGTTTGGCGGGATTTACAGGCGCTTTGGTTGGTTTAGGAATGCTGGCTTTAAAATTGACGCCTTATGAACATTTCTTAATAGTTGCAATAATCGTATTGTTGTTAATAGGTTTTAATTATAAATTTCTGATCAAAGCTAAAGAAACCTTAAAAACTGAAAAGAAAAAATTATTCTCAAAACCTGATAGTGCTTTAATCTGGCTAGGAATAATTGGTTTTTGTTGCATGGCGAGTGAAGGTGTGATGTTTGATTGGAGTGGTGTTTATTTTAAAGATATTATTAAAGTTCCCGGAGCATTGGTCATTTTGGGGTATACTTCGTTTATGATTTCAATGGCAAGCGGGAGATTTTTTGGAGACCATTTAATCCATAGACATGGAAAGAAATTGGTTCTGAAAATTGGTGGTCTTATGATTTCTATCGGGCTTTTTACAGCAGTCTTTTTTCCTTTTATAATTCCATCAACACTAGCCTTTATGTTGGTTGGTTTTGGGGTGTCTACTATTGTTCCTACAGTTTATAGCGTTGCGGGTAAAAATAAAACAGTTCCTCCTGGAGAAGCTTTGACAATTGTTTCAAGTGTGAGTTTTCTAGGTTTTTTGATGGGACCGCCAATAATAGGATACATTGCTGAGATTTCAAATTTGCGATTCTCTTTTGCTTTTATCGGAATCTTTGGGTTTCTAATAGCCTTTATGGTTACCCGAATTAAGGCCATTGATTAAACTCATAATTATAAACTATTTCTTTCTATTTTGTTATAAATAAGAAAAGGAGTACTTTTTATTTATTATTTAATAGTTTTTTTTCTAAGTTCGCGACAAGAATTTCTACTGGATATTATTTGATAGAAATTTAAAATTCCACGTCTGATTTAGCGTCTTCGTGACACTTTTTCCCAAAACTTTTTTATCCTTTTTAGAACGTATCTAATTTTTGAATCTGTTGTATGCAGTGTTTTTGCATAAAACGGATCCAATAAGTTTAAGAATACTATATGGATAAATTTTTGTTAGGAATGCTCTCTTTATTGAATATGACTTTTGTATTAGCTCAGAAGCCAACAGGAATTAAGGGAAAAATTATTGATTCTAAAACCCAAAAACCTTTAGGGAATGTAGTAGTAACTATTGAAAATACACAGCTTATGCAACTTACAACTAGCGATGGTATTTTTAGTTTTTATACAGTTATTCCAGGAAATCAATTGTTGCTTTTGCATAGTCAAGGATTCAAAGATGCATTGTTTCCTATTGTGATTATTAAAGAGCAAATGCTTGATTTGGGTGTGATTCCATTGGAGGATAATCAAACTTCAGAGGAACAAACAGGGATAATCACACTTCTTGAAAGTGATTTAAGTGATGATAATAGTGGCTCCGAAAGTACCTCGGGACTTTTGCAATCTTCAAGAGACGCTTTTCAGCAAGCGGCAGCTTTTAACTGGGGACAAGCTCGGTTTAGGATTCGGGGGTTAGATAGCCAATATGCAACTACGATGATCAATGGCGTAACGATGAACAAACTGTTTGACGGGAGACCACAATGGGGAGATTGGGGCGGATTGAATAATGCAATTCGGAATCAAGAATTTACAGTAGGTTCTTTTCCTTCTGATTATGCTTTTGGAGGTATTTTGGGTACACAAGAAATCAATACTCGTGCTTCTATTTATAGACCTGGAACGATTTTATCTTTTTCGGGTACTAATACCAATTATTCCTGGAGAATGATGGGAACGTATGCATCCGGAATGAGTAACAAAGGTTGGGCTTTTGTGGTTTCAGCAGGAACTCGTTGGGCTGAGGAAGGATATTTTGAAGGTACAAATTATAATGCCATCGCGGGTTTTATCAGTGTTGAAAAAAGAATAAACGATCGCAATTCCCTTAATTTTTCTGGATTTTATACACCAAATTCACGAGCCAAGAATTCGCCAAATACTGCTGAAGTCACTGAATTAACAAGTGAAAAATACAATTCGTATTGGGGTTGGCAAGACGGAAAAAAGCGAAATGCCAGAATAAAAACCATTGAGGAGCCGATCTTGATGCTGAATCATTTTTATACAATTAATGAATCTACAACGCTGAATTCAAGTTTAACGTACCAATTTGGTAAAATCACTAACAGCAATATTGATTATCAAAATGGTAATAGCCCCGATCCAACCTATTACAAAAAAATGCCAAGCTATTACACTTCAATGTATGCAGCAGATAATGGTGAGTTTTCGGGAGAATACACACCTGATTATGTGAATGCTGAGAAAAGTAAAGAGCTGTTTCTAACCAATAATCAAATCGATTGGAATGCTTTGTATTATGCCAATCAATCTCCAATTTTGGATGCTAACGGAAAAATAACAGGATATACCCCTGCCAAAAGTAATTATGTTTTGTATGAGGATAGAACTGATGACCAAACGATAACGGCCAATTCAGTTTTTAACACCCAATTGAGTGACAATCTTTTCTTGACAGCTGGAGGTTTTTATAGTCACTTAAAATCGCATAATTATCAACAATTAACGGATCTGTTAGGAGGTTTATATTTTGATGATATAGATGTTTTTTACAATGGGAATCAAGCACAATCGGATTTGAATCATCCCGATAGGCAAGTTGTGGAGGGAGATACTTATGGCTACAACTTTAATTATATAGCGAATACTTTAAACCTTTTTACCGACTTTAAATTTACGTATGATAAAGTTGATTTTTATCTGGCACAAAATTTTATAAGCACAAATTATCAGAGAGAAGGTTTGTATCAAAACGGAATTTATCCAACCAATTCTTTTGGGAAAAGTGAGAAAGTGCAATTCGAAAATTTTGGTTTCAAAGGAGGAATTCTTTTCAAAATTTCGGGTAAACAACAATTGAATTTTAATGGTGCTTATCTTTCCAATGCGCCAACAATACGGAATACGTTTCCTAATTCTCGCTTGAATAACTCGGTTGTTGTGGGTTTAGAAAATGAAAATATAAGCAGCTTGGATGCGAGTTATTTTTTTAGAACTCCAAAATGGCAAACCCGTCTTACTCTTTTTTATGCCAAAATAAAAAACATAACACAAACGTCTTTCTTTTATGCCGAGGGAATTTTTGATGATGGAGCAGGATATGCCAATACCGATGCTTTTGTAAGTCAGACATTGACAAATTTGGATAAGGAAAATTTAGGAGCGGAATTTAGTTTTCAATACCAATTAAGCCCAACGCTAATGACTAATTTTTCAGCAGCTTATGGTCAGTTTACATTTGATAGCAACCCAAATGTTACTATAACCAATGATGCTCAGGCTACTATAGAAAATCCCAACCCTGTATTTGATTTTGGAACTTCATCATTAAAAAATTATCATCAAGCGGGAATGCCACAACAGGCATATGCTTTAGGAATTGAATATAGGGACCCTAAATATTGGTGGGTTGGAGGCAATATCAATTATCTGGCCAATAGTTTTATAGATGTTTCTCCTATTTCCAGAACTGCTACTTTCTATAAGAATCCAGCAAGCGGTTTTAATTTTCCGGAAGCTTCAGAGGAAAGAGCCAGAGAATTATTAAAGCAGGAAGAATTTGATCCGACCTTTTTATTAAACATTTCTGGAGGAAAATCATGGAGAATAAAGGGGAAAAACATTGGACTTTTTGCAACTATAAATAATGTTTTGGACCTCACTTATAAAACAGGCGGATACGAACAAGCCAGAAACGCCAATTTTAGACAGCTCAATCAAGATGTCTCAAGCGGAACTCCAAATTTTGGCAACAAATATTTTTATGGTTATGGGAGAACTTATTTTGTGAACCTGTACATCAATTTATAAATTTTAAACAAAAGAAAGATGAACTTAAAATTCTATACAGTTTTTTTAGGAATTGCAGTAACTTTCGGTAGCTGTGCAAAGGAAGAATTCAATGTGCCAAAACTGACATGTACACAGCCGGATTTAAAAGTTAATCGTACTGTCGAAGAAGTACGTGCGAGCACAAGTTCTATAGTGACACAATATACATACGATGATATTATAGAGGCGTATGTGGTCTCTAGTGATGAAGCCGGAAATTTTTTCAAGACAATTTCATTTCAAACTTTGGCGACAGCCTCAGCTCCTGCAATGGGTTTTAGTGTTCCTGTAGATGCCTCTAATACGTACATAGATTTTAGATTAGGTAATAAAGTGTATATTAAAATGAAAAATCAATATACAGATATTTATTTTGGAGGAATGCGTATCGGGAGTATTTATGTCAATATCTATAATGAAGGAGGTGTTGGTAGAATTTCTCCAAACGATTATAAAAATGTATTAAATGCTTCTTGTACAATGGTAAGTGAGGATCTCTTGGTTCGCACTATTTCTATTCCAGATTTGTTGCAGGATGAAAACATTAATACATTAGTAGAATTGTCGGATGTGCAATTCATAAAAGAAGCCATTGGGCGGCATTATTATGAAGAATCTAACGATGTTGGAGGAGGAACCAATTGGAGTTTGATGGATAAATTAGGGAATCAAGTTTTGTTTAGAACAAGTAGTTTTGCTGACTTTGCTGATAAAATTGTCCCTGATGGGAGCGGAAAAATACGAGGGGTTTTAACCAAATTTGGATCAGATTATCAATTATTGGCACGATCAGAAAAAGATGTTATGCTCAATGGCGCTGCTGCAGTTCCTTTCTTTTCTGAAAGTTTTCAAAGTGTAGAAACGAATACCAAGCTTAATCTTCCAGGTTGGTCAAATCTAGTCGAAAAAGGTACGAAATTTTGGTTAGGTACGGTCTATGCAGGAAATGGCTATGCCGAGTTTAACACTACAGGAACAAAAGTAGCGTCGAATATAGCTTGGTTAATTTCGCCAAAAATAGATATGGATTTGCATACCAATGAGGTGCTCACTTTTAGAACAGCACAGCATCACTTAGATGTAGATTCTCCCTTAAACTCGTTAGAAGTGTATGTTTCTAATAATTTTGATGGGTTGAATGTCACTAAAGCTACTTGGATTCCAGTCAAAGTTGTATTGCCTAAACAAGCCACACCTTGGTATCAGTTTGTAGGTTCTGGAGGAGTGGATTTATCATCTTATAAAGGGAAAATAAATATAGCTTTCAAGTACACAGGTTCGGGGAAAAATCTTGCTTTAGATGGCGCTTTCCAGATAGATGATGTGCAGATTTTTGGGGATAAATAAAGAACCGTCTTGAATCTATTTAAGAAACAAGACGGCTTATAAGTGATGTGTATGAGTTTTTGAAATTAATCTATTTCAGAAATTCTCAATGTATTTACCATACCTTTTTCAATAATAGGCATTGCAGCTAAGTTAATAAGGAAATCACCTTTTTTCACAAAACCTTTTTCTTTTACAATAGCATTTACATCTGTAACGGTATCATCAGTACTTACTCTTTTGTCATAATAAAAAGATTTTACTCCCCATAATAAATTAAGTTGGGTAAGGATTTTTTTATTTGAAGTAAAAACCAAAATATGGGCAGATGGTCTCCAAGCTGATATTTGAAAAGCCGTATATCCACTATTGGTCAACGTACAAATTGCTTTTGCTTTGATCACATTAGCCATAAGAGCAGCATGATGACAAATTGTTTTAGTAATAAAACGGTTTGTTCTTACCTGTGGTGTGTTTTGAGGAACTTGGATAAGCGGTGAATCTTCGACTGCTTCAATAATTTGAGTCATTTTCTTGATTACTTGTACTGGGTAATTTCCTGTAGCTGTTTCTCCAGAAAGCATTACGGCATCAGCACCATCCATAACAGAGTTGGCAACATCATTTACTTCAGCACGAGTTGGCGTCAAGCTAGTGATCATTGTTTCCATCATCTGAGTAGCAACAATTACAGGGATTCTAGCTGTTTTTGCTCTACGAATTAATTCTTTTTGAACCAATGGTACTTCATGTGCAGGAAGTTCAACACCTAAATCACCACGAGCCACCATCAAAGCATCGCAATAAGCAACAATTCTATCCATGTTTTCTAATGCTTCAGGCATTTCTATCTTAGCAATAATCGGAATTTTGTAGGTAGAATGTTTAGCAATTAAATCTTGAAGGTCTTGTAAATCGCGAGGTGTTTTTACGAAGGAAAGAGCAATCCAGTCTAAATTTTGTTCAATTGCAAAAAGGGCATCAGCAACATCTTTTTCAGTCATAGCTGGTAAAGAAATTTTAGTGTTTGGTAAATTTACCCCTTTCTTAGATTTTAATTCACCACCTTGAATTACACGAGCTTTAACTTCAGACTTCTTATCAGTTTCAACGATTTCGAAAATTAATTTTCCATCATCTAATAATATTCTTTCTCCAGGATTAACATCATTAGGAAAGTTTTGGTATTTCATGAACACTTTCTTGGCAGTTCCAACTATATCTTCTGCAGTTGTGAAAGTAATTAAGTCACCGTCATTTACAACGACACCATCTTTCATAACTCCAACGCGCAGTTTAGGTCCTTGTAAGTCTCCAAGAATTGCGGTAGTATATCCAAATTCTTCGTTTAAGCCTCGTATGATGCTTATTTTTTGTTTTACATCTTCGTAATCAGCATGCGAAAAATTTACTCTAAACACATTTACACCTGCATCGATCATGTCCTTTATGATTTCTCGTGTACTACATGCAGGTCCAAGTGTGGCTACAATTTTGGTTTTTTTGTTCGTAAGCATTGGTATTAAAAAATTAAATTGTTTTTAGATTTTATTTTGTCAGTATCAGCAATATACATCGTAGTTATATTGTCAATCGTATTTAGCGTATTTTGTATTTTTAAAACATTTAAGTCATCCCCGTTTTCTATTTTTAAAAAGTAATCTACTTTTTTGAATTCTGGAAGCATATATATTTTTGATGAGACTTCCATGTCTATATCAGAAAATAAGTTGAGATTCTCTTTTTTTTGTTTATGAATGATTTCGTTTTTGTTCTGTATCAAATCCCAAGAAATTTCTTTTTTCTTTTCATAATAATGAAATCTTGAAAAATGAGCTTCACCTTCTTTCCCAGTAATTTGAATTTCCTTTTTAGATTTACTTAGGCTTACATTAAATTTTTGATTGATAAAATAGGCCAATCGATAATCATCTAAAGGAGTATAAATAGCAATAAGGCTATAGTCTATTTCGTCAAATTCGCCAAGATCTAATTTATGGATAGCCATTATATCAAATTATAATGCGTAAATATACCATTTCTATTCAAGCAAATAGAAGGTAAATAGCTGTGACTTTAATATTTTATTAACGAAAACGATGTAGTATTACTAATGTTATAGTTGCTTTCTGTCAATTTTTTCTTGAAAAGCAAAATAAGCACGTTGGGATGCTTTTTCTTCAGCTTTCTTTTTTGAAGTGGCTCTGGCTCTGGCAATAACTTTGTCATCAATACTAAGTTTTACGCCAAATAATTTTTGACCATCTATAGCGTTATCTTCAAAGATGTCATAATGAAAGACTTTTTTTTCTTTTTGACACCATTCGATAACCAAACTTTTATAACTGATTACTTTTCCTTCTAATCGAGCGATATCTACATAAGGTGTGATTACTCTTTTTTGAATAAATTTTTCGCAATGCTCATAGCCTTTATCCAAGTAAATTGCCCCAATCAGTGATTCGAAAATATTACCATGTATGTTTTCTCCAAAATGATGTACAGGAACTTTGCTCTCAATAAATTGAATAAGATTTAAATCTTTCCCCAATTCATTTAAATGCTCTCTACTAACAATTTTAGAGCGCATTTTGGTAAGGTAACCTTCATCTCCTAAAGGGGCTTCATTGAATAAATATGCTGCAATTACTGAACTTAGCATTGCATCACCAAGAAATTCAAGCCTTTCATAATTAATGGGATTTCCTTTTAAATCTAACCGGTTAGAGGAGCGGTGAGTGAATGCTTTTCTGTAAAATTCAAGAGTTATTGGGCTAAATCCTAGTATGGGTTGAATAGCATCAAAAAAAATCCCGTCTTCTAGAGAACGGGATTTTGAGAATATTTTTTTAATAAAACGCATTTATGCTTTGTAATCTAATTTTTTAACCAAAACACATGCATTGTGACCACCAAAACCAAATGTATTACTCATAATTACGTTCATTTCTCTTTTTTGAGCAACGTTAAAAGTAAAGTTTAATTTTGGATCAATATTTTCATCATCTGTAAAATGATTGATTGTTGGAGGTACAACTCCGTGTTTTAACGAAAGAATACATGATATTGCTTCAATTGCACCAGTAGCTCCAAGTAAATGGCCTGTCATTGATTTTGTTGAATTCAAATTCATGGTATATGCATGTTCACCAAAAACTTGTAAAATTGCTTTTGATTCTCCAATATCACCAAGTGGAGTTGATGTTCCGTGCATATTTACACCATCAACGTCAGTTGGTTCTAGACCAGCATCTCTCAAGCAGTTTAGCATTACATTTTTCGCACCTAATCCTTCAGGATGTGGGGCAGTAATGTGATAGGCATCAGCAGACATTCCGCCTCCACCAATCTCACAGTATATTTTTGCTCCACGAGCTACAGCATGTTCGTATTCTTCTAGAACTAATGCTCCAGCACCTTCACCTAGTACAAATCCATCTCTGTCTTTATCCATTGGTCTTGAAGCTGTTTTTGGATCGTCATTTCTTGTAGACAAGGCATGCATGGCATTAAAACCACCCATTCCTGCTATAGTTACAGCGGCTTCAGATCCACCAGTTACAATTGCATCAGCATGACCCAATCGGATATAATTGAATGCGTCAATAATTGCGTTTGTTGATGATGCACAGGCAGATACTGTTGTGAAATTAGGACCTCTTAATCCGTATTTCATTGAAATATGACCTCCAGCTATATCAGCAATCATTTTTGGTATGAAGAAAGGATTGAATTTTGGAGTACCGTCACCTTCTGCAAAATTAAGAACTTCTATTTGAAAAGTTTCTAATCCTCCAATTCCTGAACCCCAAATTACACCTACTCTGTCTTTATCTAATGTGTCAAAATTAAAACCAGCATCATTTATAGCTTCGTCTGATGCAACCACGGCATATTGTGCGTAACGGTCCATTTTTCTGGCCTCTTTTCGATCAATAAAATCTTCTACATTGAAGTTTTTTACTTCGCAGGCAAATTTTGTTCTAAATTTTGACGCATCAAAATATGTTATTGGAGCAGCTCCACTAACACCATTAATTAAACCATTCCAAAATTCCTCGATATTATTTCCAATGGGAGTAAGAGCACCAAGGCCTGTTACCACAACTCTTCTTAAAACCATAACTTTTTTGTTTTGCTATTTTTTTAAACAAATAAAGCCCATGCTTTCTATACTGTATCAGTATTGTAAAAGAGCAATGGGTATTACAATATAAATATATTTAGATTGAATTTCAATCAAAAAATTAATTTAAAAAATAATAACACCCGAGTACAAGATTGTAAACGGGTGTTTAATTATTATTTCTTAGCTTCCTCGATGTAAGAGATAGCTTGACCTACAGTAGCGATGTTTTCTGCTTGATCGTCTGGAATTTGGATATCAAATTCTTTTTCGAACTCCATAATAAGCTCAACAGTGTCTAATGAGTCAGCTCCTAAATCATTAGTGAAGCTTGCTTCTGTTACAACTTCGTTTTCGTCAACACCTAATTTGTCTACGATAATCGCTTTTACTCTTGATGCAATGTCTGACATAATCTTTTAATTTTAGAATTTAATTTGTTGGCAAAAATAAAACAACTTTATTTTAAAACAACTATTTAGTGAATAAATATGAGTACTAATTTATAAAATTTATTTTGTAAAGATTTCTCAATCCTACTTTATTTTCAATTTTTATTCCTTTTTTTGCATAAAATAATGAATTAAATTATGAAAAAAATTGTGGTTTTTGCTTCTGGATCGGGGACTAACGCCGAAAACGTTATCAAGTATTTTTCTACTAAGAATACAGGAAATGTAGTTGCGGTTTTTACAAATAATGCTAATGCAAAAGTTATTGAAAGAGCAAAAAAACTGGATGTACCAACGGTAATTTTTCCTAAAGACGACTTAAATTCAGGAAAAGTACTACAAAATTTAAATGCAATTCAGCCAGATTTAATCGTTCTTGCTGGTTTTTTGTTGAAATTTCCAGAAAACATAATAGAAGTTTATCCTAATCAAATTATAAATATACATCCAGCTCTGCTTCCTAAATATGGAGGAAAAGGAATGTACGGGATGCATATTCATAATGCTGTTGTTGCAAATAATGAAAAAGAAACTGGGATTACTATTCATTATGTAAATGAAAATTATGATGAAGGAAATGTTATTTTTCAGCAAAGTGTTGCTTTGTCAGAAACAGATACTCCTGATGATGTAGCTGCAAAAATTCATATATTAGAGCAAAAACATTTCCCGGAGGAAATAGAAAAATTACTTCTAAATAATCTTTAAATCTTAGCTGTTGAATTACGACGTACATATATATACAGATGGTGCTGCCAAAGGAAACCCCGGAAACGGAGGTTATGGAGTGGTTATGGAGTGGGTTGGGAAACCGTATAAAAAAGAGTTCTATGAGGGTTTTAGGCATACAACCAATAATAGAATGGAATTGTTGGCTGTTATTGTAGGCTTAGAAAAATTAAAGAAAGAGAATACGACAGTTTTAGTAATCTCGGACTCTAAGTATGTTGTAGATTCTGTACAAAAAAAATGGGTTTTTGGATGGGAAAAAAAAGGGTTTGTAGGAAAAAAAAACCCAGACCTTTGGAAACGCTTTCTAATTGTTTATAGAAAGCATCAAGTAGATTTTAAATGGATTAAAGGACATAATAACCATTCTCAAAACGAAAGATGTGATGAATTGGCCGTTATGGCGTCGATGCAAAAAGAACTTTCCATTGATGCTTTTTATGAAAAAGAAGAGGGTAAATTTTTATGAAAACTTTGAGAGCATGACCCTTTGCAATATTGCAACTTATGAAGTACCTTTGCACCTTAATTCGAAACTCATATAATGAATAAATTATTGATTGTTGGAACAGTAGCTTTCGACGCAATTGAAACTCCTTTTGGAAAAACAGATAAAATTCTTGGTGGAGCAGCAACGTATATTGGAATCTCAGCTTCTTTTTTTAAGCTACAATCAGCTATAGTTTCTGTAGTTGGAGATGACTTTCCTCAAGAATACCTAGACTTATTAGTAGAAAGAAATATTGACATTTCTGGAATTGAAGTTGTCAAAGGAGGGAAAACATTCTTTTGGAGTGGATTATATCATAATGATTTGAATTCAAGAGATACGTTAGTAACGGAACTTAATGTTTTGGCTGATTTTCAACCAAAAGTTCCTCAAGATTATAAAAATGCCGAAATTGTGATGTTAGGAAATCTACATCCATTAGTACAAAGTAGTGTTTTGGATCAAATGGAGACCAAACCTAAGTTAGTAGTTTTAGATACTATGAACTTTTGGATGGACTGTGCTTTACCAGAATTACTGGATATAATTAAACGTGTAGATGTTATTACAATTAATGACGAAGAAGCCCGTCAACTTTCAGGGGAATATTCTTTGGTTAAGGCTGCAGCCAAAATCCATACAATGGGACCTAAATATATTGTAATTAAAAAAGGAGAACATGGAGCATTATTGTTTCATGGAGAAAAAATATTCTTTGCACCAGCATTACCATTAGAAGAGGTTTTTGATCCAACTGGAGCAGGAGATACTTTCGCTGGAGGTTTTGCCGGGTTTATTGCTCAAAGCGAAAATGTTTCTTTTGAGAATATGAAAAATGCAGTAATTCAAGGTTCTAATTTAGCTTCCTTTAGTGTTGAGAAATTTGGAACTGAAAGAATGATTGATTTAGACAAAAAAGAAGTGGTCTCAAGATTACAACAGTTTAAATCTTTGACACAGTTTGATATAGAATTATAATAATCTAAAGCCTCTCAAACGGGGCTTTTTTTAATTAATACAGAAAATTTTTATGAGAAAAGTACGAGCTTGTTTCGTATTTTAATGATAAAAATAAAAATGTTTACCTTTTAAATACCAAATTAACTACAAACAAAAACACAATGAGCGACGCTTTAAAACATGAATGTGGTATAGCTTTAGTTAGACTTCTTAAGCCTCTTGAATTCTATAAGGAAAAATACGGAACTGCTTTCTATGGCATACAAAAAATGTATTTGCTTATGGAAAAACAGCACAACCGTGGTCAAGATGGTGCTGGTTTTGCAAGTATTAAATTGGATGTCGAACCTGGGGAAAGATACATAAGTCGTGTACGTTCCAATCATGCTCAACCCATCCAAGATGTTTTTAAACAAATTAATGAAAGAATAAACGAAGAGATGGTGGCACATCCGGAATATGCGGATGATATGGCACAACTAAAATCAAATATTCCTTATGTAGGAGAATTGTTTTTAGGTCACGTTCGTTACGGAACTTTTGGTAAAAATAGTATTGAAAGTGTACACCCATTTTTACGTCAGAGTAACTGGATGCACCGTAACTTAATTTTGGCAGGTAATTTTAACATGACCAATGTAAAAGAGCTTTTTCAAAATTTAGTTGAATTAGGACAACATCCTAAAGAGATGGCAGATACGGTTACAGTAATGGAAAAAATTGGTCATTTTCTAGACAAAGAAGTGATGCAATTGTATCAAGATTGTAAAGCGGAAGGATTGTCTAAAAGAGAAGCTTCACCTGTAATTGCAGAACGATTAGATGTTGCTAAAATATTGGCGCGTTCTTCCAAAAATCTTGACGGAGGATATGCTATGGCCGGTCTTTTAGGTCATGGAGATGCTTTTGTTTTTAGAGATCCGGCAGGAATCCGCCCAGCTTATTTTTATCAAGATGATGAGATTGTGGTGGTGGCTTCAGAGCGACCAGTAATACAAACTGTTTTCAATGTTCCTTTTGATAAAGTGCAAGAGATTGATCCGGGAAGTGCCTTAATTATTAAGAAAAACGGAAAGGTTACCATGAATCAAATCTTGGAACCAACGGTTAAGAAAGCTTGTTCTTTTGAACGCATTTATTTTTCTAGAGGGAGTGATGCAGAAATCTATCAAGAAAGAAAAGACTTAGGGAAACTTATTTTGCCAGCAGTATTGGAGTCAATAGATAACGATACAGACAATACGGTTTTCTCTTATATTCCTAATACAGCCGAAACTTCTTTTTACGGATTGGTTGAGGCTGCACAAGATTTCTTGAATCAAAGAAAGAAAAATTTCATTCTTGAAAATAAAGATCTTTTGAGTGATGATACTTTAGAGAAATTACTTTCCGTAAAAATTAGAACCGAAAAAGTAGCTATAAAAGATGCTAAATTAAGAACCTTTATTACTGAAGATAGCAGTAGAGATGATTTAGTGGCTCACGTTTATGATGTTACATATGGTGTAATTAAACCAACAGATAATCTTGTTATTATAGATGATAGTATTGTAAGGGGAACAACTCTTAAAATGAGTATTATCAAAATGATGGATCGTTTGAATCCAAAGAGAATTGTAATTGTTTCTTCTGCGCCTCAAATTCGTTTTCCGGATTGCTATGGAATTGATATGGCAAAATTGGAAGGATTGGTTGCCTTTAGAGCTGCATTGGAATTATTGAAAGAAAGAAACTTATATCACATCGTTGATGAAGTGTATGCTAAATGTAAAGCACAAGAAAATTTTAAAGATAGCGAAGTTGTAAATTATGTGACTGCTATATATGCTCCTTTTACAGCTCAAGAAATATCAGATAAAATTGCTGAAATGTTAAGCTCTTCAGATATCAATGCCGAAGTAAAAATTATTTTTCAAACTGTTGAAGATTTACATATTGCATGTCCAAAGAATCTTGGAGATTGGTATTTTACAGGAGATTACCCAACACCAGGAGGTAATCGTGTAGTAAATCGAGCATTTATGAATTTCTACGAAGGTAAAGATGCTAGAGCATATTAATAGTAAAACTTCGATAAACGGTTTTTCTGGTACTTTATCGGATTTATTTTTATAGTCTTGAATGACAAAGTATATTTGACCACCATAATTTTAGTAGGTTAAGTTTATGGTAGATTTGGGGCAAAAAGGGTGGAAGTGAAATTCCACCTTTTTTATTGGGAAAAAGTTAAGTAATTTAATAAAGGATTTCTTTTCTTGTATAGGGAATTTATCTATATAATGCTGATAATTAAACGATTACCCATTAAACGAAATTATAGGACATTCATCGAGTATATTTTTAATAAATCTTTTATCGATGTACATTTGACTACCATGATTTTAGTAGGTTAAGTTTATGGTAGATTTGGGGCAAAAAGGGTGGAAGAAATTCCACCTTTTTTATTGGGCTTAAATCAAATAATTAGAGCAAGATTTTTATAAAATATTTTAGTTTTCTTGAATATTTTTTCAAAAAATGATATTGAAAATCAATATTATAGTAAATCAACGACTTTATAGGGCATTCGTCGAGTATATTTTAAAAATCTGCGCTATCGAAGTACATTTACATACCATAATTTTAGTAGGTTAAGTTTATGGTAGATTTGGGGCAAAAAGGGTGGAAGTAAATTCCACCTTTTTTATTGGAATAAAGTCTCAAAATGTGAGAATAGAAAATAAATTATAAAAAAAATAGACGAACCAACTTTTTAGTCAATTCGTCTATCATTTAAGAGTCTATTATTTTTCTATTTCTCTAAAGCAAAACGTCTAGCTACTTCAGTCCAGTTAATTACGTTGAAGAAAGCTTCAATATAATCTGGTCTTCTATTTTGATAATGCAAGTAGTAAGCATGCTCCCAAACATCCATTCCTAAAATTGGAGTTCCTCCACAACCTACTTCTGGCATCAATGGATTGTCTTGATTAGGAGTTCCGCAAACGTCAAGTTTACCGCCTTTTTGTACACATAACCAAGCCCATCCAGAACCAAATTGAGTAGCACCAGCTTTAGAAAATTTTGCCTTAAATTCGTCAAAAGAACCAAAGGAACTTTCAATAGCGGCTAGCAATTCACCAGTTGGTAATCCACCACCGTTTGGAGCCATAACAGTCCAAAATAAGTTGTGATTGTAAAAACCACCACCATTATTACGTACTGCAGCATTAGTTTTATCTAAATTGATTAAGATATTTTCAATTGTTTTCCCTTCCAAATCAGTTCCAGCAATAGCTGCATTCAAATTTGTTGTGTAAGCATTGTGGTGCTTTGAATGGTGAATTTCCATTGTACGTGCATCAATATGAGGTTCTAATGCGTCATACGCATAAGGTAATTGTGGTAATTCAAAAGCCATAATATAGTTGTTTAATGATTTATAAATATTTTAATCAAAATTAAACATTTAACTTTGGAATTGAAAATTCTATTTCGTTATAATTTCATCAAATAAAATGATAGTACAATTCTGATTATATTGATCAAAATAGTTAGGAGCCATTTCCCGCTATCTGCTATATCTTTATGTTTTTAAAGAAAAAACATAAAGGATGCCGCTTCTATCGGGGCTATGGCATTTGAGCTTTGAAGAAGTCTTAGTGTAAATCAGAAATCTAAAATCATAAATCAAAAATCTCGATGGAAAGACCTTCTTTTGCTATATATGATGCCTCTGCAGGATCCGGAAAAACATATGCTCTTGTAAAAGAATATCTTAGAATTATTCTCACGGCAAACAAGAATGATGCTTACCGAAATATTCTGGCCATAACGTTTACCAACAAGGCGGTGCACGAAATGAAAAGCAGAATCGTAGGAAGTCTGTCTGAATTTGCTAAAGACGAACCCAATTCTAAAGCATCGGATTTAATGCAGGATCTGTCTATAGATACGGGACTCTCTTTAATTGAGATTAAAACCAAATCGCAACAAATTATCAAGCATATTATTCATAATTATGCTGCTTTTGATATATCTACGATTGATAAATTTACTCATAAAGTGATTCGTGCTTTCGCGCATGATTTGGGATTGCCCATGACTTTCGAGGTAACTTTGGATACCGAAAATCTGCTGATAGAAGCGGTTGATGCCATTATTGCACAAGCAGGTGAAGATGAAACGTTGACGAAATTACTGATCGATTTCACGATGGAAAAAACCGATGATGATAAATCTTGGGACATTTCGCGGGAGATTTTAGAAACAGGAAAATTAGTGCTGAATGAAAATAATCGAAATGAAATTGTACATTTTCATGATAAATCAATACGTGATTTTATAGCGGTAAAAGAAAAATTAGTTCAACTCTGTAAGGATTTGGAAAATGAAAATGCTACTAGTGCTAGCGAATTATTATTGCTAATTGATAGAAACGGAATTGATTTGAAATCATTCTCCAGAGGAACTTTTCCTAATCATCTTCAAAGTATAGCGGATGGGAAATTTAATCCAAAAAACAAGATGTTTAGGGAGTTTGATGATATTGCAATCAATAAAACAGCAAAAGATCGAGCGTTAATAGAAAATATCATACCGGATTTATTGCAAAGTCTTGTAGAAATTTACAAGAATTTCGAAAAACGAAATTTCTATAAAGCCTTTTTGAAAAATATTACACCTCTTTCATTATTAAACACGGTTAGTAATGAATTGGAAAAAATTCAAAACGAACAAAACATACTTTCGATATCTGAGTTCAATGCCATAATTCACCGAGAAATCCAAAACCAGCCTGCTCCTTTTATATATGAACGGTTAGGAGAGCGTTATCGTCACTTTTTTATTGACGAATTTCAGGATACTTCCGAAATGCAATGGCAAAACTTGATTCCGCTTATTGATAATGCGCTTTCTGGTCAAGATGATTTTGGGCAAAAAGGAACCTTAATGATTGTGGGAGATCCCAAACAATCTATTTATCGTTGGCGTGGAGGAAAAGCTGAACAGTTTATAGAGTTGAGTAAAGATCAGAATCCTTTTAGTAATCCTGATAAAAAACTGGAACATTTAGATAAAAATTACAGAAGTTATTCTCAAGTGATTGAGTTTAATAATGATTTTTTTCAACTATTGTCCAATGAATTTAGCAATACAGATTATAAAGATTTATACGAAAATCATAGCTATCAGAAGATAAATAATAAGGTGGGTGGTTATGTGAATATTTCTTTTTTGCCAGAAATTGAATCTTCAGAAGAGGATGAAGATACATTAGATAAAACAGATTTGTATGTTTTGGCAACGCTAAATACTATTCAAAAAGTAATTAGCGAAGGATTTGAATATAAAGATATTGTAATTCTAACTAGAAAGCGAAGTCAAGGAATTGCGATTGCGAATTATTTAACAGAACAAGGCATCCCGCTTTTGTCTTCCGAAACATTGATGATTCAAAATGCAACCGAAGTTCAATTGATTATTCATACATTAAAATATTTGAAGAATAGTTCGGATTTGGAGTCAAAGGCTAACTTCTTGCAATATTTAGCTCAAAATAAACAAGATGAATTGCCTGTTCATGATTTTATAGCCAAAGGAATGGACATAAAAGAAGAAGCTGCTTTCGAAAAATGGCTCGAAAACTGCAGTATAGAACTTTCTTTTCAAAACATTAGAAAAAAATCATTGTATGAAGCAGTTGAGATTATTATTTCAAAGTTTTTAAAAACCAATGAGAATCTGGATACACTTCCTTCGGGAACAGCTTATGTACAATATTTTTTAGATATTGTTCTCGAACGAGATGTACGCAATCAAGCTGGAATTTCTGATTTTCTAAATTATTGGGATAAAAACTCAGAGAAGTTTAGCATTCCTTCTCCCGAAGGGACGAATGCGGTTCGAATAATGACTATTCATAAATCAAAAGGATTGGAATTTCCAGTTGTAATAATGCCTTTTGCCGAAGAAGATTATAATAGAAAACCGAAAGATAAGTTATGGCTGAATTCAGAAGAACAAGATTTTGATATGCCAAAAGTGTTAGTAGACAATAGCAGTGCTATAGAAGAATTTGGAGAAGAAGCTTCGGTTGTTTATAATTTAAAAAAGCAAGAAGAATTATTAGATAATATTAATGTGTTGTATGTGGCTTTAACTAGAGCTGAAGAACAATTGTATGTTATTTCTCAAAATGTAAAACCCAGAAAAGATGGAGAGTATCCAAACAATATGGCTTCATTTTTTATAAAATTTTTGATACAAAAAGGTTTTTATGATGAAAATCAATTAGAATATAAATTTGGGAAATCTGTAAAGTTGTCTGTAAAAGAGAAGCATATTGATACTACCAAAAGTATTCCAGTAGTTTCTGAGGTACTGAATCCAAGAAATATAAAAATAGCCCAAAGAGAGGCATTAATGTGGGGAACACACCAGCTCGAAGCCATAGAATTTGGGAATGTAGTGCATGAAATACTTTCTTTTATAGAAACAAAGAGTGATATAGAATTGGCTATTGCTAAAGCAATTGAAAATGGACTAATTACGACTCTGCAAAAAGAAGTTGTTTATAGTACTATTATTGAAATTCTGAATCATCAGGAATTGACGGAACATTTTGCTGAAGGGAACGAAGTTTTAAATGAGAAAACCATCATTCAAAAAGAGGGAGGTGTGATTAAGCCAGATCGAATGGTGATTAATAAAGCAAAAGAAGTTTTTTTATTAGACTATAAAACGGGGCTTCCAAATGCAAAATATCATCGACAATTGGAAAATTATCAAAATGCAATTGAAAAAATGGGCTATAAAGTTGTAAAAAAAGCACTTGTATATATAGGAGTCAATATTGATGTAGTACATTTGTGAGCAATTAATAAAATATAATAGTAAAAGGTTTTTAAATCCATAAGTCTTAATTTTAATTAAATAAAAATGTACGGAAAAATACAACAACACCTTCAGTCAGAGCTTCAAGCTATTGAAGAAAACGGAATTTTCAAAAAAGAAAGAATTATTACTTCTCCACAAGGGGCTGAAATTACCATTTCAACAGGAGAAACAGTTTTAAATTTTTGTGCCAATAATTATTTAGGGCTGTCTTCACATCTAGAAGTGGTGCAAGCAGCTAAAGATGCTTTGGATACTCATGGTTTTGGAATGTCATCAGTTCGTTTTATTTGTGGGACACAAGATATTCATAAAACATTAGAAAAAAAGATAGCCGATTTTTATGGAACTGAAGATACTATATTATATGCAGCGGCTTTTGATGCAAACGGAGGGGTGTTTGAGCCGTTGTTTGGAGAAAACGATGCTATTATCTCAGATAGTTTGAATCATGCGTCTATAATAGACGGGGTGCGTTTGTGTAAATCGGCCAGATACCGCTATGAAAATAGTAATATGGAAGATCTAGAGCAGCAATTGATAAAAGCTAATGCTGCTGGAGCTCGCTTTAAAATAATAGTTACTGATGGTGTCTTCTCTATGGATGGAGTTGTGGCGCCATTAGATAAAATATGTGACCTAGCGGATAAGTATGATGCCTTGGTTATGGTTGATGAATGTCATGCAGCAGGATTTATAGGAGCAACAGGAAAAGGAACCCTTGAAGCTAAAGGTGTAATGGGACGTGTAGATATTATTACAGGAACTTTAGGGAAAGCATTGGGAGGAGCCATGGGCGGATATACAACCGCTAAGAAGGAAATAATAGAATTGTTGCGTCAACGTTCAAGACCATATTTATTTTCAAATTCATTAGCTCCTGCTATTGTTGGTGCATCTATTAAGGTGTTTGAATTGTTAGAAAAAGATACTACACTTAGAGATAAGTTAGAATGGAATACTAATTATTTCAAAGCAGGAATGAAAAAAGCAGGTTTTGATATAATAGATGGAGATTCTGCTATTGTGCCAGTAATGCTTTATGATGCTAAATTAGCACAGTCTATGGCAAATGAACTTCTAAAGGAAGGAATTTATGTAATTGGCTTCTTTTTTCCAGTGGTACCTAAAGACAAAGCTAGGATAAGAGTGCAATTATCTGCGGCACATTCTAAGGAACATTTGGATAAAGCCATTCAGGCATTTATAACTGTAGGACAGACTTTTAATGTAATATAAGTGTTAATTTTTGCCTTGTTTGAATGTTTTATTTAACATTTTATTTTGATGTTAAATAAAATCGTACTATTTTTGTTCCTAAATTAACTAAATTGTAATTAAAAAAACAAAGTATGAAACATCTTAACAAACTTTTAGTTGCTGTAACTATGGCAGTGGGATTAAGTTCTCAAGCGCAAGACAGGGACAATAAATGGGCTATCGGTTTTGGAGTTAACGCGATTGACTACAGATCTAGTGCTGGTGATGACTTTATGAGTCATTTTGATCAACCTTTTATGGTAAGTGATAACTGGAACATTCTTCCTTCAGTTTCTTATATTAACGCTTCTAGATACGTAGGAAGTGGATTTATCGTTGGACTTACAGGGTCTATCAACCAAATTGATAGATTTGTAGTGCCAGTTGCAGGAAAAACTCTTAATGGACCTAATGATTATGCAGTTGTAAATCCTGGAGATTTAATGTATTATGGTATTGATGCTACAGTTACTTATAGCTTCATGGAATTAATCAAGTCTAAAGTAATTGAGCCAACTTTAAGCGTTGGTGGTGGTTATACTTTCTTAGGAGATGAGAGCTACGGAACTGTAAATCCTGGAATAGGATTAAACCTTTGGTTTACTGAAAACGTTGGTCTTTCTTTATTGGGAACTTACAAAAAATCTTTCGGAGACAGACAATATGCTGGAACTAATACTCCAGATGCTCCTTCTTACACTCAATATTCTGCAGGTATTACTTTCAAGTTTGGTGCTAAAGATACTGATGGAGATGGAATCTATGATAAAGATGATGCTTGTCCAGACGTTGCAGGTTTAAAACAATTCAATGGTTGTCCTGATACAGACGGTGATGGTATTACTGATGCTTCAGACAAATGTCCTACGATTGCTGGTCCAGCTGAATTCCAAGGATGTCCTGATACAGACGGAGACGGTATAGCTGATCCAGATGATGCTTGTCCAGAAGTTGCAGGTTTAAAACAACTTAAAGGATGTCCTGATACAGACGGTGACGGTGTTACTGATGCTTCAGACAAATGTCCTACAGTTGCTGGTCCAGCTAGCAATGGTGGTTGTCCTGAATTAGATTCTGACAAAGATGGTGTTATCGACAAAGAAGATGCTTGTCCTACAGTAGCTGGTCCTGCTAGCAACAAAGGATGTCCAGAAGTAACTGAGCAAGTATTACAAGAACTTAAAGTACAAGCTAGAGCGGTATACTTCGTAACTGGTAAAGCTGTATTGGCAACTGCTGATAAAGGAGCTACAGATGGTAGATTAGAAGCGATTAAAGAAATCCTTAAAAACTACCCTAATGCTAAATTTGCTATCGAAGGTCACACAGATAACACTGGTAGCGCTAAAGTAAACCAAAAACTTTCTGAAGATAGAGCTAAAGTTGTTATGGATAAGTTAATTGAAAAAGGTGTTAACCCTGCTAACTTAACTTCAGCTGGTTTTGGTTCAACTAAACCAGTAGCTACTAACAAAACTAAAGAAGGTAGAGCACTTAACAGAAGAACAGAAATTAGACACATAGGTTCAGTTTACGAAGGTAAATTGTAATCAATACTCTAAATAATTTTAAAAAGCCATTCTTAATTGAATGGCTTTTTTTATATTTATAAAATGACAAATACCTCTTTTCTAGATAAAATTGCAACAGTAATAATAACAGAATACAATGATTTATTAGCTGATACAATTATAGTATTGCCTAATAAAAGGGCTAAAATATTTCTTATTGAAGCATTAAAGAAACAAACTGAAGGGAATATATTTTCTCCAGAAATTATTAGTATTGAAGATTTTGTTCAAAGTATTGCAGGGATAAGAGCTGTCGACCCAATTGAATTGCTTTTTGAGTTTTATGAAGTCTATTTGTCAATTACAGAAAAAAAGAATCAACAGTCTTTTGAAATTTTTGCCAATTGGGCAAAAACTTTATTGCAAGATTTTAATGAAATAGATAGATATCTATTAGACTCCAATCATGTTTTATCGTATTTAAAAGATATAGAAGATATCAAAAAATGGGGAATTGAGGTTGAAAGTAAAACTCAGTTGCTCGAAAATTATATTGATTTTTGGAAATTACTTCCAAAATATTATCAATCTCTATATGAACATTTGCTTAAAAATGGAATAGGTTATCAAGGTTTGATTTATCGGGAAGCGGTGAAAAATATTGGTAGTTTTTCAAAATCAATATTAGGGAAGCAATTTATTTTTGCAGGTTTTAATGCTTTGAATGCTTCAGAGGAAAAAATAATTCAACATCTTATTGCTTCAGATCAGGCAAAAATATATTGGGATGCCGATCAAACATTTCTAAATGATCCTTATCATGATGCCGGTTTATTTGTACGCCGTTTTAAAGAAAGTTGGAAACACTATAAATCACATCCTTTTGAATGGATTGTAGATGATTTTTCGAATACAAAAAACATTCAAATTATTGGTACTCCAAAGACGATTGGTCAAGCTAAGATTGCGGGAAGTATTATAGAAAAAATCAATATTGAAAATCCAAGTGCTACATTAGATAAGGTGGCTATTGTTTTAGGTGAAGAGAATTTGTTGATTCCATTGTTGTATTCTCTGCCCAATACTGTAGGAGCTTTGAATATTACCATGGGATATTCGAGTAAAAATAATCCAGCTCAAATTCTGATTGCTAAATTATTTAAGATGCACACTAATGCATTATCTAGAAGCAATAGCAGCTATGTTTTTTATTATAAAGATGTATTGGATATATTAACTCACCCATTAATTGAACCTTATGCGAACACTAGCGCTTTAGTTGGAATTATCAATAAAAATAATTACACATTTATCAGTCATCATAAGTTATTGGAGTTAAGTGATAACTCTAGCGATTTATTCTTACTTGTATTTCAAAAATGGGAGAAAGGTTCTATTGCAGTTTTAGAAACTATCTCTAGTTTGTTGTTGAAAGTGAAGAATAATTTGAATAATGAAAATGAAGAAGAAAAAATAGCCAAAACTTTTGTTTATGCCATTTTTAAAGTGATTAACAAACTAATTAATTACTATTCTAAACATAAAGAAATTGACACGATTGATACATTATATGCAATTTACAAGCAAGTAATTGATTTAGCGGAAGTTTCTTTTGAAGGGGAACCTTTGAATGGTTTGCAAATTATGGGGGTTCTTGAAAGTAGGGTTTTGGATTTTGAAACCGTAATTATTACTTCTATGAATGAAGGTAAATTTCCAGCTGGTAAATCACAAAACTCTTTCATTCCATATGATGTGAAGCGTGAATTGGGATTGCCTACTTTCAAAGAGAAAGATGCTATTTATACTTATCATTTTTATCATTTATTACAACGTGCTAAAAATATTTATTTACTGTATAATACCGAAAGTGAGGGACTGGATGCTGGAGAAAAAAGTCGCTTCATTACCCAATTGGAGGTAGAGAAAAAAAGTAAGCACATTTTATCCCATGAAATTTATAATGCGGTTTTGCCTGAAACTGCTTATTTGCCAATGAAAATCCCAAAATCGGAGAAGGTGATGACGCGTTTGAAGGAAATAGCTGAAAAAGGCTTTTCACCTTCGGCACTGACGAGTTATATGCGAAATCCGATTGAGTTTTATTTTCAGAAGGTTTTGAGAATAAGTGAAGTCGAAGAGGTTGAGGAAAACATTGCCTTGAATACTTTGGGGACAATTATACATGAGACTTTGCGGGTTTTATTTGAGCCTTTGGTTGGTAAGTTTATTTCAGAAACTGATATTCAAAATTGTATCAAACGAATTGACTCTGAAGTTTTGACTCAATTTAAATTGGTTTATAAAGAAGGAGAAATAAAGAAAGGAAGGAATTTATTGGCTTTTGAAGTAGCAAAGCGTAATGTTTTTAACTTCTTGAAAGTAGAGCTCGAAAGTATCAAAAATGGGGATGTTATAAAGATTCTGGAACTTGAAAAAACTTTCGAAAGAATGCTGCAACACCCAGGTTTGCCTTTTCCTGTTTTGATTAGAGGAAATGTAGATAGGATTGAAGAACGCAACGGAATAATCAGAATTATTGATTACAAAACGGGTAAAGTAGAGAAATCTAGTGTCATGCTTAAGTCGTGGAAAGGTTTGACGGAAGATATAAAAAATGATAAAATAATTCAGGTTCTTGCATATGCCTATATGTATGAGGAAAACGCAAATGGGAAACCCATAGAAGCGGGAATTATTTCTTTTAAAAATTTAAAAGCAGGTTTTTTGCCCTTTAATTTTAAAGAAGAAAAAGAGAGTATTGCTATTATAAATGATGAAATACAATCTAATTATTTGGAACAAATTATTTTGTTATTAACTGAAATATTGGATGTAACAATTCCTTTTGAAGAAAAAATTATATAACTGAATGAGTAAAAAATGGAGTAATTTATTTGAGTTTTTTAAAAGTACTCTTGCGATTAATTTAGCTGCTAGCTTTTTAGTTTTTCTTTTAGGAGGATTAATGGCTTTTAATTATTCTGTTCTCAGTTTTGGTTTTGGTTTAAGTTTTCTTTTCAAAGAAGTTAATGCTAAAAATGAGTATGTGTTTTATTTCAATAATAAAATTTCCAAAATGCAGCTTTGGGTATATTCATGGTGCTTTACTTTTGTTTTTTTAGTGATTTGTGTTTTTGTTTTTAATTTGATAAGGAAGTTATTTTGAAAAATCATTTATTGGAGATTGATAGCATTCAAAAAACTTTTGACAACAAAAACATATTGTCCGATGTTTATTTAAAATGTGAAACTAGCGATATTATTGGACTTCTTGGTAGAAATGGTTCGGGAAAATCAACTTTGTTAAAGATTATTTTTGGGATAACCCGTGCCGATTTTAAGTTCATTAGAATTGACGGTTGTGTGAAAGCCAAAACCAAAGATTTATTTGCAGAAATTAGCTATTTGCCACAAGATAATTGTATTCCTAAGGTATTCTCAATTAAAAAAGCGATACAACTTTCAGTCTCAGAAGAGAAGATTCTAGAGTTTTGTGGAGATGAAATGATTAGGACAATGTTAGATAAGAAAGTTTCTAATTTGTCTGGAGGAGAATTACGTTATTTAGAAATTAAAATTGTTCTCAATAATTCTTCTAAATTTGTTTTGCTAGATGAGCCTTATAATGGCTTGTCTCCTTTGATGGTTGAGAAGGTAAATGAATTAATTGTTGAGAATTCAAAAACTAAGGGAATTATTATTTCTGATCATAATTATGAAAATGTAATTAAAGTGTCAAACAAATTGGTTTTACTCAAAGAAGGTAAGGCGCATCATTTGCTTTGCAAAGAAGAGCTAATAGAGAAAGGATATTTGATAGAGGGGAAGTTAGCTAATTTTGATAAAAGAAGTTAAAACATCAAGCAATTCAGTTTGGTTTTCAATAGAACTCACATGTCCATCTGGAAAAGTAACTAATTCAACAGCTGTATCTTCTATTTGTTTTTTATTTTCTTCGTAATTCAGAACTGGGTCTTTTTCTCCCAGAATTAATAATTTTGGGTAGTTAGTCGTATGTAATAGGACTTCTCGATCTTTTCTTATTTTCATGCCTTCAAGGGAGGCAATAATACTTTGTAAAGGTGTTTTTAGGGCTTGTGTTTTTACTTCTTCTATTTCGACAATATGTTTTTCTCTGCTTTCTTCACTAAACAAATTGGCAATAGAAAGTCTAATGAAGGTTTCATAATCTTTTTTAACGGCTTTGATGGCTCGGTCTCTGTTTTTCTTCCTTTCGGGGCTGTCTTCTTTGGAGGTAGAGTTGAGTAATACCAGTCCTTTCATTTTTTCTGGATACAATTCGGCGAAAGCCAGAGCAACATATCCTCCCATAGAATGTCCTACTAGAATGGCTTTCCTAATTCGTAATTTGGATAAAACTTCGTGAACCACATCGGCATTTTCTTCCATGGTTTGAATATAACCCAAACTTTCGGTTTCTCCGTGTCCTAATAAATCGATGGTTATGATTCTATTTTTTCTACTTAATTCAGAAACATAAACATCCCACATGGTTTTGTTTTCTAGAAAACCGTGTAGCAATACTACAGCAGTTCCTTTTCCAGTATCTGAGTATGAAATTTGTGTGTTTTTGTAGAGAAGTGTTTCCAAAGGGGCAGAGATTATATTGATAGTTTAAAAATGCAAAAATAATTTTTTATAATCCAAAATGCTATACTTGGGAAAAGCATTTTTGTAAAAATAAAAAACGGCTCTCATTTCTGAAAGCCGTTTGTAATTGTAGTTTATAAAAGATTAAAAACGATTATCACCATCCAAAAGATTTCCTAGTCCGCCAAGTAAACTTCCTTCTTCACGGCTATTACCACCTGATCTTGGTGCCGATGCGATGATTCTATCCGCTAATCTGCTGAAAGGTAATGATTGTATGTAAACAGTTCCTGGACCACGAAGGGTTGCGTAAAATAAACCTTCTCCTCCAAAAAGAGAGTTCTTGATACCGCCTATAAATTCGATGTCATAATCTACGTCTTTTGTAAAACCAATAATACAACCCGTATCTACTTTTAGGACTTCGCCAGGAGCTAATTCTTTTTTTGCCATTGTTCCTCCAGAATGTACAAATGCCATTCCGTCTCCTTCTATTTTTTGCATGATGAAACCTTCACCTCCAAATAGACCGCGACCTAGTTTTTGGGAGAATTCTATTCCAACCGAAACGCCTTTGGCCGCACATAAGAATGAACTTTTTTGGCAGATAAATTTACCTTGAAATTGTGTTAAATCAATCGGAAGAATTTTTCCAGGATATGGTGAGGCAAAAGAAACTTTGCTTTTGCTATTTCCTTGGTTTAAAAATGCTGTCATGAACAAGCTTTCGCCTGTTAAAACTCTTTTCCCAGCATTCAGAAGTTTACCAAACAAGCCTGAACCTGATTGTTGCGCGGAACCATCTCCAAATATCGTTTCCATCTGGATATTGTTTTCCATCATCATAAAACTGCCTGCTTCGGCAATTACTATTTCTTGTGGATCAAGCTCTATTTCTACATATTGCATTTCTTCTCCAAAAATCTGATAATCTATTTCGTGTGCTTGCATGATTGATATGATTTTGTTTTACCGAATAAGTCGAATGTGGATTTAGAATGTTACAAAGCAAGCGAGAATTTTTTGCCAACAAAAAACGGCTCCCATTGCTGAAAACCGTTTCTGTAATTTATAAAATCAATTATTTTAACTCTTTAAAAAAGATTCAATTGTATTGAAATACTTTTCTTTTGCATCAAGCCAACCGTAATGTTTGCAATTTTCAAGCAGAATCATTTTTGAATTTGGGAATGCTTTTAAACTAATTTCTCCAATTGCCGGACTAATGATGTCTTCTTCGCCTTGAATGATTAAAACAGGATTTTTGAAATTTGAAACCTTGTTTTTACAGTCAAAATTTGTTTTTTGCATGTCACCCCATAATAACGAGTTTATGGTTGAATTGCCTTGTGTTAATCTTTGAGCAATGATTGGGATAAATTTTTTATCGAAAACATAAGCGGGTGCCATGGCTCTTCCTCTGCCAATTCTTGCAGTATAAGTCGTGTCACCTTTTTCGATTTTATCGTTCCAATAGTTCAAAGAATCTTTCTCCGTTTTGCTTAGACCAGCTTCGATAAGGTTTTCTCCTTTTAATAGGCTTAAATCTACTCCGCCAGAAGATGACAAAATTAATTTGTCAATGTGTTTGGGTAAATTGTGGCATAGTAAGAAGCTAACATTCCACCAAAAGAATGACCAAGTATTGTCCACTTTTTGATTTTCAAATGTTTTCTTAATGACTCGATATCATCGGCCATTAATTTCATAGAAATTGTTTTGTCGTTTAACTCTTTTAAGGTTGATTTCCCTGTTCCTCTTTGGTCATAGATAATGGTTTGATGTTTCTCAGCCAAAATTTTTGCCATAGGTTCAAATCCATTACTATTCATTCCAGGACCTCCATTTATTATTAAAATTGGTGTACCCTTGCCAAAGATTTTATAATAGGTTTGACTTGAATCTTCGTTTTTGGAATAACCATCTTTTTGGGCAAATGAATGCCCAAAAAGAGATAGAAAGACAAATAAGAATATTTTTTTTATCATCTTATATTAAGAGTTCATCAAACTTTCGATTTCTTCCACTTCAATCGGGATGTTTTTCATTAAGTTGATAGGTTCTCCTTTTTCTTGTATTACTATATTATCTTCTAAACGAATTCCGAAACCTTCGGCAGGGATGTAAATTCCTGGCTCAACGGTGAAAACCATGTTGGCTTTCATTGGCTCGTGTAATAATCCATAGTCATGTGTGTTTAATCCCAAGTGGTGTGATGTTCCGTGCATGAAATATTTTTTGTATGCTGGCCATTCTGGGTTTTCATTCTGTACATCGGCTTTATCAATTAATCCTAAGCCAAGTAATTCAGAAGTCATAATTTTACCAACTTCTACATGATATTGTTTCCAAAGAGTTCCTGGAGTAAGCATTTTGGTAGCTTCGTTCTTAACGCGTAAAACAGCATTGTAAACGTCTTTTTGTCTGTCAGTGAATCTTCCTGAAGCTGGGATCACACGAGTCATATCACTAGAATAGTTGGCATATTCTGCAGCAACGTCCAGTAATACTAAATCACCTGCTTTACATTGTTGATTGTTTTCAATATAATGTAAAACATTGGCATTATTTCCAGAAGCAATAATTGGTGTGTAAGCAAAACCTTTTGAGCGATTACGTATAAATTCATGAATCAATTCGGCTTCGATTTCGTATTCTGCTACATTTGGTTTTACAAATGACAGTAATCTTCTGAAACCTTTTTCGGTTATATTACAAGCATTTTGGATTAAATCTATTTCTTCGGTTTCTTTAACAGAACGAATGCGTTGTAATATCGGATTACTTTTGGCAACTTGATGTGCAGGATATTTGGCTTTCCACCATTTTATAAAACGAGCTTCACGTGTTTCGGTTTCTATTGTTGCACGATAATGTTCGTTGGTATTGATGTACATGATGTCTGAGTAAGTCATCATTTCATTTAAAACCTTTTCGAAATCTTGTAACCAATACACGGTTTTAATTCCAGAAACTTCAAAAGCACGTTCTTTGGTTAGTTTTTCGCCTTCCCAAATGGCAATAAGTTCACTAGTTTCTTTTAGGAATAACATTTCTCTTTGATTCTCGTAAGGGGCATCTGGAAAAAGTAATAAGATACTTTCTTCTTGATCTACTCCCGATAAATAAAAGATATCGCGATGTTGTTCAAATGGCAATGTACTATCTGCAGAAATAGGATAAATATCATTTGAATTAAAAACTGCTACACTGTTTGGCTTCATTTGAGCCATGAATTTTGCTCGATTTTTTATAAAAAGAGCACGGTCTATTTGATGATATTTCATTTTAGAATGATTTTAGATGTTGAATCATCAAAAATACTAAGTTTAAAAATGAAATTAGTGTTTATGTTGTTTTTTTTGAGTTTTTAATGAGGGGTTTAAACTAATGATAATTTTTTGTGCTAAAGTCCTTGTTTTGGCCGTGTGAGGGATAGGAATTAGCTACCGAACTAGTGTGGATAGCTCGACCGCATGCTAAAAAGGGGCGACTAAGCGGTATGTAAAGTAAGCCCCTTTTTTAGTATGGGGACACACCCAAATTTTTTGATTTAATCGATAAAAAAAGCATGAAGAAATGAGGGTTTCTCCATGCTTTTAGAAAGGTATTTGAAATTAAAACTGTGCTACTTCGGTAGAATCTTTCATGGCTGTTGTTGAAGTTTTTCCTGTTGTAACGGTATTTTGTACAGCATCAAAATAAGATGTTCCAACAAAACCTTGATGTTTTACGGCTTTGAAACCATGCTGCTGTAATGCGAATTCTCTTTCCTGTAATTCAGAATAACCTGCCATTCCTCTTTCTTTGTAGGCTTTTGATAATTCAAACATACTAGTGTTCAAGGCATGGAATCCAGCCAAAGTGATGAATTGGAATTTGTACCCCATTGCTGCTAAGTCTTCTCTGAAGGTTTCCATTTCGGCAACAGATAATTTGGCAGCCCAGTTGAATGAAGGTGAGCAATTGTAAGCTAACATTTTTCCAGGAAACTGTTTGTGAATAGCTTCGGCAAATTGTTTGGCATAAGCTAAATCAGGATTGCTGGTTTCCATCCAAATCAAATCGGCATAAGGTGCATAGCTCAATCCACGATCAATTCCTTGTTCGATGCCGCAGTTTACATAGAAGAAACCTTCGGATGTTTTTTCTCCAGTAATGAATTTAGCATCTCTTGGATCGATATCACTAGTTAATAAATTAGCGGCATCGGCATCAGTTCTTGCCACGATAAGTGTTGGCGTTCCCATTACATCAGTAGCTAATCTTGCGGCAATTAGTTTGTTGATTGCTTCTTGTGTTGGTACTAAAACTTTTCCTCCAAGATGTCCACATTTTTTGGCAGAGCTCAATTGGTCTTCAAAGTGAACTCCTGATGCTCCTGATTCAATCATTGATTTCATTAATTCGAATGCATTCAGATTGCCTCCAAAGCCAGCTTCTGCATCGGCAACTATTGGAACCAAATAGTCTTTTTTGTCGATCGTTCCGTTTACTACTTGAATTTGATCGGCTCTCAAAAGTGCGTTGTTGATTCTTTTTACTACCAAAGGAACGCTGTTGGCAGGGTACAAAGATTGATCAGGATACATTTCGCCTGCTACATTGGCATCTGCTGCTACTTGCCAGCCGCTTAGGTAGATGGCTTCAAGTCCAGCTTCTACTTCTTGAATGGCTTGGTTCCCAGTAAGTGCGCCCAATCCTGCAACGAAATCTTGAGAATTGAGTTTGCTCCATAATTTGGTTGCTCCCATTTTTGCAATACTATGCTCGATTTGGTAAGATCCTTGAAGTTTTACCACTTCTTCGGCAGTATAAGGGCGTTCTATTCCTTTCCATCTTGGGTTTGTAATCCAGTCGGTAACTAATTCTTGAATTCTTGTTTCGGTTGTTTTCATGGTCTTTGTTTAATACGATTGTTGGTTATTTATTTTGGTTGGTTTTATTTCTTGATTGATACTGTTATAGATATTTGTATCCGACTAGGGTTAGAAATTCTATAAAATTGTTATTTACAACTAGCTTGTCTAATAGTTCTTCGGCCAAATGATAATTTTGTTCCTCGTGGTTTTCATCACCAACTAGTTTTTTAATTTTTTCAAATTCTTCCATGGCCAAACGATGATAATAATCTTCGGTTAGTGTTTTATTATTATCCAAAACCACTTCGTTTTGTAGCCATTGCCATAATTGGGATCTTGAGATTTCTGCAGTAGCAGCGTCTTCCATTAGGTGATGTAAAGCTGCTGCACCTTGACCATTAAGCCATGAAGCGATATAGAGAACAGAAATACTGATGTTTTTACGAACTCCTTCTTCAGTAATAGTGCCTTCTGGAACGGCTAATAAGTCTTTTTCGGTTACGTTTACATCTTCTCTTTTTACATGAATCTGATTTAGAGTTGGCATGTATCTATCAAAAACAGATTGAGCTAAGGGAACTAAATCGGGATGAGCTACCCATGTACCATCATGTCCGTTTTGTACTTCTCTTTGTTTATCGGTTGTTACTTTGTTAAAAGCGATAGTGTTTGCTTCTTCATTATTCTTGATTGGAATCTGAGCTGCCATTCCGCCAATTGCGTGTATGTTTCGCTTGTGACATCTCTGAATAACCAATTGTGAATAAGCACTCATAAAAGGCGAAGTCATAGTAACCTGATCACGGTTTGGAACAATGAAAGTTTTGTTTTTTCTTAATTTTTTGATGTATGAAAAGATATAATCCCATCGGCCACAATTCAATCCTACAATATGGTCTCTTAATTCGAAGATGATTTCGTCCAGTTGAAAACTTGCAGTAATCGTTTCTATCAATACAGTAGCTTTGAAAGTTCCGTTTTGTTCCCCTAGATATTCTTGTGCAAATTCAAAAACTTCATTCCACCATCTTGCTTCTAGGTAATGTTCCAGCTTAGGTAAATAGAAATAAGGAGCAGTTCCATTTTTGGATAATTGTTCGTGATTGTGAAAAGCATATAGTCCAAAATCAACTAATGAACCCGAAGTTTCTTGTCCATCGATAAGAATGTTTTTTTCATTCAAATGCAATCCGCGAGGTCTTACAATTAAAACGGCTGTTTTTTCTTTTAGAGCGTATTTTTTATTTTTTATAGGATCTTCAAGAGTTATGGTTTTGTTTACGGCATCTATTAGGTTTTGTTGTCCTTCCATTAGATTGCTCCAAGTTGGAGACGTGCTATCTTCAAAATCGGCCATGAATGTTTTGGCTCCAGAATTAAGAGCATTGATGACCATTTTTCGATCTACCGGACCAGTGATTTCTACTCTTCGATCTAATAAATCTCTTGGGGTAGTTGCAGCTCTCCAATTACTTTCTCTAATCATTCTTGTTTCGGGCGGAAAACAAGGTAATGCTCCGGCATCAAATAAGACTTGTTGTTTTTTGCGGTCTTCTAATAGTGAAAGTCTTCTGTTGTTAAATTTTTGATGGAGTTCAGTTAGGAATTCTATTGCTTCCTCTGTTAGTATTTTAGGGTACTGCTGGTTTATTCCATTGGTTATTTGGAATTTTTTTTCGGTGGTTTCGGTTTGGTTTATCATGGTTAGTTCTTTTTTTCTTTTACAATAGTACAAAAAGTTTTTTACAAAACAAGCGAACGTACGCTAAAAATGAAAATAATATTTTTTGTGGTTTTTGTTTTTTTAGTTTATCTTTGATTTTATGAACATGGAAAAGGAATATATCAAGTTAATTTTTGGGCTTAAACTCAAGCAGGCTCGTACTAATAAGGATTTGTCATTATTTGGTTTGGCCAAAATAACGGAGCTGTCTAAATCGTATTTAAACGAAATAGAAAAAGGAAAAAAATATCCCAAAACGGATAAAATCATTCTTTTGGCAGAGAAATTAGATGTTTCCTATGACCATATGGTGTCTTTGAAGCTCGATAATAATCTCGCGCCAATTGGTGAGATTTTAAAATCAGGAGTTTTGAAGGAGATTCCGTTGGATCTCTTTGGAATTCAAGAAGCTGATTTAATTGATATTATCGCTAATGCTCCAGCCAAAGTGAATGCCTTTATCAGTACCATTATTGAAATTGCACAGCATTATAACCTGACAAGGGAAAGTTTTTTCTTGGCGGCATTACGCTCTTATCAAGAAGCACATAATAATTACTTTGAAGATCTTGAGGAAAAAGTGTTATTGTTTTGCAAAGCATTTCATATTGATGAAGAAGCTACTATTTCTATAGATGAATTGTCTGCAATATTGATTGAGGAATATGGTTATAGTATAAAAGAAATAGCTTTTTCTGAACAAGAAGAATTAGGTGATTTGAGGTCTATTTTTGTGCCAAAAAGTAAAACATTATTGCTTTCGGTTGGGATAGATGATTCTCAAAAAGCATTTATTCTGGCTAAAGAAATTGCGTATAATTTTCTTGAAATCAAAGAAAGGTTGTTTACGTTTAGTTGGATTAAGTTTGATAATTTTGATCAGGTTCTTAATAATTTTTATGCTTCTTATTTTGCAGGAGCATTGCTTATCCCAAGAGGACGATTGATAAATGAATTGAATTTATTTTTGTCAAATGAAGATCCAAAACCACAAGAGATGATTCAGCTGATGAATAAATTTACGGTTTCTCCAGAATCATTTTATCAACGATTGACTAATATTTTGCCGAAAGATTTTCAGATAAAGAACCTCTTTTTTCTTCGTTTGTCTCATGAAATCGGTACGGACACTTATCAAATAAAAAAAGAATTACACATTACGAATCAGCAAGAACCTCATGCGAACGAAATGAATGAGCATTACTGCAGAAGATGGGTTTCGATAAAAACAATAGTGGAGTCTTTGAAACAAAAGAAAGAGCATTTTTTTGATGCACAGATTTCGCGTTATGAAAACAGTAATAATGAATATCTCGTTTTTTCATCGGCCACACCTGATCCTTTTAAGAAAAATTGTTTGAGAAGTATATCGGTTGGAATTTTGATTACGCCTACCATTAAGAAAAAGTTTAAGTTTATTGAAGGAGGCTCGGTAAAAAAACAACTAGTTGGAGTTACTTGTGAGACTTGCTCAGTACAGAATTGTTTGGAGAGAGCATCGCCTCCTATTCATTTAGAGCAAAAACTTAGAAATGAAAAGACTGATGCGACTGTTCAAGAATATATAGCTAAATTTAGCTAAAGCAAAAGAGCCACAAATGAATTTATATCTTTCGTGGCTCTTTTTTTGTTTGTTATCTATGATAATTAATCAACCCATTTGTAGTAACGAGCTCCAATTAAGTTTGGGATTTCTGTTTCAATTCTATCTAAAATCCATTCGCTTTTAGGTTTTTGTATGTTTTGTTTTTGTTCTTTTTTGTGTAATTTTTCATAAGTTTCAAAATCAATTTCAAAACTTTTCTCTAGCGTTTCAAAAAGCACAACACTGGCTATGGCTGATTTCCATTCGGGCTGAATGGTTCCTTCAAAAACTTTAGATTTAGATCCGCTTCCGTAGGCTAGAAAACCAAATTTCTCAGATGTAATTTCCTTTTTAGTGTCGTAAAAATGAGCTAGAGTAGAAAGTAATCCCATGAAAATGGAGCCAGTATATAAGTTTCCGATTAAAGAAGAAGCTAATTCTGCAGGCTGTAATTTTTCGGAAACAAATGTTTTATAATCATCAGATTTGCTGATTTCTTTTAGTTTGTTTTGATATTCTGAAGTGTTTTCTTCATCTGAAATAATTGGAGTTTTAGAATCTAAAGCATAAATCTCAGGTAGCATTCTACGTCCTTGGAAAGCATAAGGCAAATGCATTACAATGCTTTTCCAGGAATGATAAACAGTGTCTTGTGTGTTTTTTAATTTCTTGAATGAAAAATATGCTACTTTAGTTCTATCCATATAACATTGGTTCGAATATTGTCCGTCAAAAACAGGTTGGTCTTTGTGGATTTCAATTTCGCTTTCCAGATTATCAAACCAAGATTCGTTGTTTGTGTTTCCTGTAATTTCTTGTTTTGAAATCGTTCTGTAAGGCTTGAAGAAATCAAAAACCCCTTTTGTGTTTACGCCCCAATGGTTCTCAAAAGAAATTATTTTAGGATTTGCGGTAATCAACATTGCCACGGCACCGGCTCCTTGAGTGTATTCTCCAGTCGAATTTAAGTCATATTTGGCAAAATCAGTTGTAACAACAATTGCTTTTTTGGTCGGATTGAGTTGGACAAAGTCTAGGCAGTTTTGTAAAGCATCAACGCCACCAATACAGGCAAAAGTAAAATCTACAACGTCGCATTCTGATAAAGTATTTTCTCCAAATTTTTGTTCCATTAAGGAAATCAAGAAAGAGCTTATGGGTTTTGCGCTATCAATTGCACTTTCGGTTCCAACATATATTCGGGCAATTTCGTCTAACTTGATATTGTTGTCCAGTATTAATTTTGTTAAGGCGTTGGCTCCAAATACCACCGTATCTTGGTGGATATCGGGTAAAGTCATTTTTATTAAGCCTAATCCTTTTTCTAGTTTTTCGGGTTCAATATTTCTGGCTAAAGCCAATGTTTTTATGGGTAAATGTATTTTGGCAACATCAAAAGTTATAGCGTCAATTCCGATTTTCATTTTCAATTTTTTAATTGGTAAAATTAAAACTACAAGATTGAATGACAATTTTTTTAGGGATACAAAATTCTTGTTTTTTGTGTTTTTACTTATTTGTAAAATAATTATTTATAAAATTGAATAATGAATAATTATTTCCTCTTTTATTTTGATATTTCTATAAGATTCATAAAATGCTTTTTTGGGTTTATTTGAATTTTATTGATTCAACTGTATGGTTATTAGTGCAATAGTGATTTGTTTTTAAATATTTGTTGGTTTCTCATATAAACACTTTAAAATGATTATAAATAGCGCGGTAAAAATGAGTAAATGGTTGTAATTCTTTCCTAATTAACCTAATTTTGTTCGACTTTTTAAAAAAAACAAAACATTTATACTATTATGGCAAAATCTGCAATATTGAAGTCGTCTATAGCTAAAAAAGTAGCTATGGCGCTTTCAGGACTTTTTTTGATTATGTTTCTATCGCTGCATTTCTTTATTAATTTTGTTTCGGTTTTCAGTGCCGATTCATTCAATGCGATGTCACATTTTATGGGTTATAATCCGTTAATCCAGTTTGTAATGCAACCAGTCTTGGTTGTGGGTGTTGTTTTTCACTTCGTTATGGGATTTGTATTGGAGTTGAAAAATAGAAACGCTAGACCTGTTGCTTATGTAAAGTACGATGGTGCGGCAAATGCATCATGGGCATCTAGAAATATGATTATTTCTGGGTTAGTAGTATTGGCGTTTTTAGGCTTGCATTTTTATGATTTCTGGGTTCACGAAATGGTTTACAAATATGTAGATGTTAATGCAATTGATGAAACAAGATATTATCATGAATTGGTTGCTAAATTTGAAAGTCCAGTTCGTACAGGATTGTACAGTGTTGCTTTTATATTATTAGCGTTACACCTTTGGCATGGTTTTACTTCTTCTTTGCAATCTATAGGATTTGATAGCAAAATAGGAAAGTCATTGCATAAAATATGTTATGCATTTGCAATTATAGTTCCTTTTGGATTTATTTTCATTGCATTATTTCATCATTTTAATAATTAATATCAGTCTATGAAATGAGCATATTTGGTTCAATACAACCAATAATGATATGCGAATTACATATGACCGATAAAAAAAATACATATCAACATATGAAACTAGATTCTAAAATACCAGAAGGTCACATTTCACAGAAATGGACTGATTATAAAGATCACTTAAAGTTAGTTGCACCAAACAACCGACCAAAAATAGATATTATCGTAGTAGGAACAGGATTAGCTGGAGCTTCTGCAGCAGCATCTTTTGCCGAAATGGGTTATAATGTAAAAGCATTTTGTTACCAAGATTCTCCGCGTCGTGCGCACTCAATCGCAGCACAAGGAGGTATCAATGCAGCAAAAAATTATCAAAATGACGGTGACAGTACTTTCCGTTTATTTTATGATACAATCAAAGGTGGGGATTACAGAGCTCGTGAGGCAAACGTTCACCGTTTAGCTGAAGTTTCTGGAAACATCATTGACCAATGTGTGGCTCAAGGAGTTCCTTTTGCACGTGATTACGGAGGATTGTTGGACAACCGTTCTTTTGGTGGTACACAAGTACAACGTACTTTTTACGCTGCAGGACAAACAGGTCAACAATTATTATTAGGAGCTTATTCTTCTTTATCAAGACAAATCGGTTTGGGTCGTGTAGATATGTACAACCGTCACGAAATGTTAGAATTGGTAAAAGTTGATGGTAAAGCTCGTGGAATCATCGCTCGTAACTTGATTACTGGTGAGATCGAAAGACATTCTGCACATGCTGTAATCATTGCTTCTGGAGGATACGGAAACGTTTATTTCCTTTCTACAAATGCAATGGGATCGAATGTAACTGCAGGTTGGAAAATTCACAAGCAAGGAGCTTTATTCGCAAACCCTTGTTATGTACAAATTCACCCAACTTGTATTCCGGTTCACGGAACGAATCAATCTAAATTGACGTTGATGTCAGAGTCGTTAAGAAACTCTGGACGTATTTGGGTTCCAAAGAAAAAAGAAGATGCAGAAGCTATTCGTGCTGGTAAGTTGAAACCAACACAAATTGCTGAAGAAGATAGAGATTATTACTTAGAAAGAAGATATCCTGCGTTTGGAAACTTGGTTCCTCGTGATGTGGCTTCAAGAGCTGCAAAAGAGCGTTGCGATGCTGGTTTCGGAATTGAGGCCAACGATACAAACGAAGGAGTTTATTTGGATTTCTCAACAGAGATTCAAAACAAAGGTAAGCAGACAGCTTACGCAAAAGGAAATCACAACCCTTCTCAAGAAGAAATCACAACTTTAGGGAAGGCATGGTTGGAGGAAAAATACGGTAACTTGTTTACAATGTACCAAAAAATTACGGATGAAAATCCTTATGAAACTCCAATGAAAATCTATCCTGCAGTTCACTATACTATGGGTGGAGTTTGGGTAGATTATAACTTACAGTCTACAATTCCAGGTTGTTTTGTAGCAGGAGAGGCTAACTTCTCTGATCACGGAGCGAACCGTTTGGGAGCTTCTGCTTTAATGCAAGGTTTGGCTGACGGATATTTTGTATTGCCTTACACCGTTTCTAATTATTTGGCAGATGATATCCGTACTGGAAAAATCTCTACAGATTTACCGGAATTCGTTGAAGCTGAGAAGAGCGTAAAAGATAGCATCAATAAATTTTTATCTAATAATGGAACTAAATCGGTGGATCATTTCCACAAACGTTTAGGAAACATTATGTGGAATAAAGTTGGAATGGGACGTAATGAGCAAGGTCTAAAAGAAGCTATTGAAGAAATTGCTGCTTTGAAAGAAGAATTCTTCAAAGATGTTTATGTACCTGGAAATGCTGATGAATTGAATCCTGAGTTGGAAAAAGCACTACGTGTTGCCGATTTCATTGAATTAGGACAATTAATGGCTATTGACGGATTACAACGTAAAGAATCTTGTGGAGGTCACTTCCGTGAAGAATATCAAGATGCTGAAGGGGAAACTCTACGTGATGACGAAAACTTCAAATTTGTAGGAGCTTGGGAATACAAAGGCTACGACATCAAAAATGAAGAGCTTCACAAAGAAGAATTGAAATACGAGTTTATTAAAATAGCCGCAAGAAATTACAAATAAGAGATCATGAGCGCAGCAAAAAATATCAATATAAGCCTTCAAATTTGGCGTCAAAAGAACTCCAAAGAAAAAGGGAAAATGGAAACATATAAATTAAATGATGTTTCTACAGCAAGTTCATTTTTGGAAATGTTGGACCAATTGAACGAACAATTAGTAAACGAAAGAAAAGAACCAGTTGCTTTTGACCACGATTGTCGTGAAGGAATTTGCGGAATGTGTTCTTTGTATATCAATGGTCGTGCACACGGGCCAGATACAGGAATCACTACTTGTCAATTGCACATGAGAATGTTCAATGATGGAGATACAATCGTTATCGAGCCATGGCGTTCTGCGGCTTTTCCAGTAATCAAAGATTTAATTGTTGACAGAACATCTTTCGATAGAATTCAACAAGCAGGAGGTTTCGTTTCTGTAAATACTTCAGGAAATACTATCGATGCGAATGCAACTCCAATTCCTAAGGAAGATGCAGACAAAGCTTTTGAAGCAGCAGCTTGTATCGGTTGTGGTGCATGTGTAGCTACTTGTAAAAATGGTTCAGCAATGTTATTTGTTGGAGCAAAAGTATCTCAATATGCATTGTTACCACAAGGTAGAGTAGAAGCTACAGCACGTGTATTGAACATGGTGCGTCAAATGGACGAAGAAGGTTTTGGTAACTGTACTAATACTGGTGCTTGCGAAATCGAATGTCCAAAAGGAATTTCTTTGGAAAACATTGCACGTATGAACAGAGAGTTTTTATCAGCAAGTTTGAAATAGTATTTCAAATAGATTATATCAAAAACGTCCCGGTAATCGGGACGTTTTTTGTTTATATAAAACCTTCGTGCATCTCTTTTTATCTTTATGTATCTTTGTGGAATAGCAAATTATTCAAAATGAAAATAGCACTTATTCAATCCTCATTGGCCTGGGAAAGCCCAGAAAAGAACAGAAAAAAACTCGGTGAAAAAATCAATGCTATTTCCGAGAGCGTTGATTTAATCGTACTGCCCGAAATGTTTACTTCAGGATTTACTATGGAACCCAATACGGTTGCAGAAACCATGCAGGGGGAAACGATTACTTTGCTAAAACAGTTGTCGGAAGATAAAAATGCTGCTATCGTGGGAAGTTTGGTTATCACAGAGGAAGGTAATTTTTATAACCGATTGGTTTTTGTTTTTCCATCTGGTGAAATTCAATTTTATGACAAAAAGCATTTGTTTACTTTGGCTGGGGAGGATGAAATCTATACTGCCGGTAACCAAAAATTAATTGTAGAATATAAAGGCTGGAAAATTTGTCCCTTGATTTGTTATGATTTACGCTTTCCAGTTTTTGCAAGAAATGTTGAGGAATATGATGTGTTGCTGTATGTTGCCAATTGGCCAAAAATAAGAATAAATGCATGGGACGCTCTGCTAAAGGCACGTGCCATAGAGAATATGAGTTATGCTATTGGGGTAAATAGAATAGGGGAAGATAATAACGGACATCAGTACGATGGACACACCCAAGTGGTAAATTTCTTGGGCGAGTACATTTTAGAACCTATTGAGAATAAAGGAGTTTTTATAGTCGAACTAAATAAAGCCGAATTGCTTCTAGCTAGAAAGAAGTTCAATTTTTTGAATGATCAAGATGCTTTTATATTAAAATGAACCTTTTGATTTAGGTTTTCCTTTCTCTTTTTCTTTTTTCTTTTTGGGTTCAGGAGAGTAGGGAATGCTTAAATCAAATGCTTGATTGACATCCCAGTTAGTTCGAACATCGACTCCTTTAGAAAAATAAATTATTTCCTCAGCTTGTAGTTTTTTAAGATAATCTCCAGTATCCCATTCTTTGTTTTTATTATCGTCATAAATGGCCCTAAGCGTATATATACTTGGTTCGAGAAGATTAAACTCAATTTCCGTTTTGCTGTCTGTATATTCGCTAGCCGAAATTATATCGCCTTTCTCATTGGTTAATTCTACAATTACAGGAAAGCGATTTACATTTTTTAGACTTACGGTTAAATTTCCATAATCAGCAAAGTTTTTTGTACCGATGGTATAAGTCAAGGTATCATTCTTTTTCTCAAAAAAATCAGTAAGAGCTCCGGGTAGAAATTTTAAATTATATTTCTGGGCTTCTTCTTTTTTAAAATCAATAAATAACTCTTGGGTATAATCATCATAAGCTGTAGTGAAAGGAACAGCAACCAAATCCTTATCGGTTAATTTTATTTTCGAGTTGTCAAATTGAGTCAAAGGAGTACTAGATTCTAAAGTAAATCGTTCTCTAAAATTCAATATTCCATTTTGAATAGCCTTAAGATTCAAGGTATCACTTTTTTGGTTTTTAATTCTAAAAGTAAAGTCTTTTTTGTACTTGTCTTTCTCAATATTTAGCGAAAGAGAATCTGCTTTCAATGGTTTAAACCAAAGCTGTAAAGAATCTTTTTTAGCCAGTTTTGTGACAACAATAGGTAAGATTTCGTTTTTGTTCTTTAAAGTGATTTTTGGCTTTTCATTTTTGCTAATTTTTCCTTCATAACCAAGTAACGCTCTGTTTCCTGAGGCTTGGGTTGGCTTGAATGCTTTAAAAGGGAGTATTTCTTTAAATAATTCTAATTCAAAAACAGTATCATTTGGGACTTTTACGATTTGTTTGCAAAAACCAATTCGGTCAGTTTTAGGGTTAAATTTATTATTCCCATTATTATCTTTCAGAGCAATTAAATGGTAGTTTCCGGCTTTTAGATTTTCTAATCGGAACGTTTTCAAACTATCCAGTGTATTGGTAATGTATCGAGGAGTTTCTTTGTAAATGGTAGAATCGTTAAACTTTTCATTTGCCTCATAAAGCATAATCGAAACAAAAGAAGCAACTTCTTTGTCGTACGCATCTTTTACCCTTCCGCCTAAAGCCAATGAGTCAATATAATCTCCGGTAGAAAATACATATTTAAACTGATTGAAGGGATTTCCTTCGTTATTATCGGCAATACTTTGGCCAAAATTTAGGCTATAAGTGGTATTAGGTGGTAAAGTATCTTTTAGAGTTATTGTTAATACTTTTGTTGGAGTTGTCGGAACGATTAGTGGTTCGTTCTTCATTGGAGGTGAAATAATCAATTGCTTGTTTAGATTTTTAAGCTTGATATTTTCGTCAAAAACAAGTTTGATTTTATTGCCTTGAAATTTAACAGAGTAATTTTCTGGGAAACTTGATTTTAATGTAGGAGCAATGGTGTCTTTCAAGCCACCAGTAATAGTGCCTCTTTTGGCACAACTCACACAAAGAATCAGTAATATAAGAGGAATATATTTAAAATTGTTTTTCAACATAATGTGCTAAAATTTGATTCTACAAAATAACAATTATATTTACTGTAATCGAAATATTTCGCAAATTATTAGGAGCTATTTTACTTCGTTGAATTTTAGATTTCCTTTTGGGCAAGGGCTTCATGGATGCAAAAACATATTTATGATCTTTAAAATTAGATATATAAAAGGAATGCATGCATATATAAGTGAACTTAAATAGGATTAAAAAATACATTCAGTTTTTTTACGAGTTCAATTTGGTTTAGATTGTAAACAATTAAAAATCTTTGTGTGATAACCTTGTAAAAACGTTTGCCTTACATTTACTGAGCATTTCTCGAGCGAATTCATTAAATTTGCACCCAAAAGAGATCTTCGATGAGCAATATTAGAATTACCAAACAATTTAATTTCGAAACCGGTCACGCCCTATACGGATATGATGGCAAATGTAAAAATGTACATGGTCATAGTTATAAATTATCGGTTACCGTTATAGGAAAACCTATTACGGATCGAGACAATGTGAAATTTGGTATGGTTATCGATTTTTCGGACCTAAAAAAGATTGTAAAAGAAGAGATTGTCGATCAGTTTGATCATGCTACCGTTTTTAATGAAACAACTCCACATATTGAGTTAGCAAAAGAGTTGAAAAACCGTGGGCATCATGTAATTTTAGTAGATTATCAGCCAACTAGTGAAAATATGGTGGTAGATTTTTCTAAAAGAATCATCAGTAGATTACCTAAAAACATTGAACTTTTTTCTTTAAAGTTACAAGAAACGGAGTCTTCCTTTGCAGAATGGTTTGCAAGCGACAATCAATAATCTATTCATAGTTCATGCAATTACCAAATAATAAAAAAATCTATTTCGCCTCCGATCAGCATTTTGGTGCACCAACTCCAGAACTTAGTCTTCCAAGAGAGCAAAAGTTTGTGGCTTGGCTTGATGAAGTAAAAGGAGATGCGGAAGCTATATTTCTTTTAGGTGATTTATTTGATTTTTGGTTCGAATATAAAACCGTAATTCCTAAAGGATTTGTTCGTGTTTTGGGCAAATTGGCCGAAATTCGTGACAGCGGTATTCCTATTTATTTTTTTGTGGGTAACCATGATTTATGGATGTCCGATTATTTTGAAACCGAGCTTAATATTCCTGTTTATCACGATAACAAAGAATTTACCTTTTGCAATAAGACCTTTTTAATAGGTCACGGAGATGGTAAAGGCCCGGGAGATTTGGGATATAAGCGCATGAAGAAAGTATTCACGAATCCTTTTTCTAAATGGCTTTTTAGATGGCTCCATCCAGATGTAGGAGTGAGTTTGGCACAATATCTATCGGTTAAAAATAAATTGATTTCGGGAGCCGAGGATGTGAAGTTTTTGGGTGACGAAAACGAATGGCTCATACTTTATGCCAAGCGTAAACTAGAAACCAAACATTATAATTATTTTGTTTTTGGTCACCGTCATTTACCGATGATTAAATCGGTAGGGGAAAATTCAGAATATGTGAATTTAGGAGATTGGATTACTTATTTTACCTACGGGGTCTTTGATGGAGAAACATTCGAGGTCAAAAAGTTTGAATAAACGCCACTAGTCTAACTAGAACATGCTTATCGGTATCTTATAATGAAAATAAAATGACAATAGGTGAAAATAAATTAGATAATCCCGTTTGGTATTCAATATCCGAAACTCATAAAGATTTTGGAATTGATTGCGGTACCATAAAATTTTATCACCCTGATTATTGTCCTTTTGGAGGCTTTATCGCTCTTGATGATATAGAAAACTCCATCTCTGAATATGCTAAATTAACAGACAGTTTTTTTATTATTGGGCAAAAACCAAATGTTCCCGATAATCTAAAATTGAATAATGAACTGGTTTGTTTGCAAATGATCATTCGTGCCAAAATAGATGGAACTATCGAAGATAAGATTGTCAAATTGGAAGAGGAACATTTAGCAGATTTATTAGGATTGGTTAAAATTGTATATCCCGATTATTTTAAAAAGAAAACTTCCTCATTGGGGAATTATTATGGGATTTACAAAAACAATCAACTCGTTGCCGTAGCTGGAGAGCGAATGCAAATGGATGAATATACCGAAGTAAGTGCCGTAATTACACACCCGGAGCATACAGGTAAAGGATATGCAAAGCAATTAGTCACTCATGTTGTTAATGCTATTTTCGAGCAAAATAAAACCCCATTCTTACATGTTGCTGAGTCTAATATTGGAGCAATTAAGTTGTATGAAAAATTAGGTTTTCAAACCAGGAAAAAAATAAGTGTTTGGAATATTGTTCCCAATTTTTAGGGAGATAAATAACTCCATTAGCATGTTTTGGATAAAAACAGAACGTAAAGTGTTTAATTACAAATGCTTTAGGTTGTAAATAAATATGCGTATTTTTGATAGGAGTTATTATGCTTAATAATACACTTTAAATTTATCTAGATTATAACCCAATAACAGTTTCATAAAAAAAAATTATATATAAGTACTATAGTTCATCAGTAGACAAAAACTAATGAAAGAGAATTTATTATATTATCATGTTTCAGATCATTTAAAGTCTTTAGAGAAGCATCTTTATGCCTATTCGAAAGATAGAAAACCAAAACATCTTCATCTTTTGAGATTAGATATAAAGGTCACAAAAGCTTTATTCTCCTTTGCAGAAGACTTGTATAATGAGCCCTACAGCGCTATTGAATTGAAATCTGTATTTCAAAAAACGGGAGAAATAAGGGAAATCCAAATAATTAGTTCTTCTAAACATCTTCCGGGAAAACTTATTCGTGAATTAAAAAAGAAAGAAAGTTTCTTAAGGAAACAGTTTCGAAAAGATATTCCTAAGTATATAAAATTTATAGAAAGTTTCCGTAAAGAAGTCAATTTACCATCGGCTCTGCCCGATAAACAAATAATTAAAGATTATTTCGAGAGTGGGTTGAAGAAAGCAAATCAAGATTTTCAGAATCAAGATAGGGAAGGGTTGCATCAATTTAGAAAGAGCATAAAGAAACTAATGTTTGTATATAACGTTTTGCCTAAAAAAATAAAAAAAGAAGTCAATTTAGATGAGCAACATATTAATAAATTGCAAGAGAAAGTAGGTAATTGGCATGATACTTATTCTTCTATTGAGTTTCTCTCGTATCAATCTTTTAAGAAAAAATCGGCTGAGTATATTTCAAAGCTGAAACAAAAAGAAATGAGGCAATTTAATGCATTATTTGCAAATAGATAAGACATTAATAACAATCCCCTTAACATTCAAATAAATGCTAAGGGGATTGTTTGTTTTCTATTTAAAATAAATAATTTATAACTTTATGTTATTCATGTTTTTCATGCTCTTCTAAATCTTTCTGTAAATCTAATTTTCTAAATTCAGGAGATATAAAACCAGTGAAAAGTACAATAAGAAGCGTCATGCTACCACCAAAGACTACAGCAGGAACAGTTCCCATTAGTTTTGCAGTCAATCCACTTTCAAAAGCTCCCAGCTCATTTGAAGAACCTACAAATATAGAATTTACAGAGGCTACACGACCTCGCATGTGATCGGGAGTTTTGAGTTGTAAAATGGTTTGTCGAATAACCATAGAAATCCCATCAACAACCCCACTGAAAAATAGAGCCAAAAGCGAAATCCAAAAACTTGTAGAAAGACCAAATATGATGATGCATACTCCAAATAGGAAGATGGCGGTCAATAATTTCATCCCGGCATTTTTATTCAAAGGAACATAGGCTGCAAAAAACATGGTCAAAATGGCGCCAACTGCCGGTGCAGCTCTTAAAAATCCAAATCCTTGAGGGCCTACTTTCAAGATGTCTAAAGCAAAAATAGGTAATAATGCGACTGCTCCTCCAAACAAAACTGCAGCCATATCAAGGGTTAAAGCATTTAAAATAGACTTGTTGTTATAAACAAATTTGACTCCCTCTTTTAAACTGTCCATAACAGGTTCACCAATCTTTGGATTCAAAATGGGCTTCTTTTTAATTTGAGTAAGTATTATTAAAGCAAAAATAGAGCATGCAAGAACTAAACTCATAGACCAGTGAACTCCGATCAAGTGAATAGAAAAACCTGCGACTGCAGGTCCCACCACAGCTCCTACTTGCCAAACTGAACTACTCCAAGTAGCTGCGTTTGAATAGGCTTTTTTAGGAACAATTAATGCTAAAAGAGAGAAAACAGTAGGGCCTAAAAATGAACGAACAATTCCGCCAAAGAACACTAAGAAATAAATCGTATATAGAATAGTAGTTGTAGGTAAACCAGAGTTTATTTCTGGCCAAGTGATTAAAAACAATCCTAGACTAATTACTGAAAATCCCAGAATACATTTGGATAAAAGACCTTTTTTTTCATTTTGATCAACAACATGTCCGGCAAATAATGATACTGCTATGGCTGGAATAATTTCCATTAAGCCAATGATCCCTAGGGATAAAGCGTTTTTTGTAATTCTATAGACTTCCCATTCAATAATAATGAACTGCATGGACCAAGCAAAAACCATGGCAAAACGAATAAGCAAGAAGGTGTTAAATTCCTTAAATCGGAGGGCTGCATAGGGGTCATTTTTCTTCATAATAAATTCTATTATTTAATGTCTTTTAATCGTAATTGAATGCTCACTTTGTCATTCCATTCATTTTCATCGATGCAATATACGGCATCAAATTCTTTTTGATTACTAGCTAAATCTTTTTTATTACCTAGTCCAAAACCAATGGCATTAATACCTTCGGAGTTATTTTGTTTTACAAATAGTTTTAAATGCTCATCCTCAGAACCTAGTGTTTTGGCATAACCAGTGTCTTTTATTTTTTTGGTTAAAAAAACGGGGGTCATATTTAATGGACCAAAAGGTTCGAATTGTTTTAGAATTCGGATTAATTTAGGAGAAATATCGTCAAAATTAATTTCGGCATCGATTGTGATTTCTGGAATTAATTGATCAGGTTGTATAGTTTGTTTGACAATTTTTTCAAAAGCATTTTTAAAGTTTTGATAGTTTTCTTCTTTTAAAGTCATTCCAGCAGCGTACATGTGTCCTCCAAATTGTTCTAGATGTTCGGAACATGCTTCTAATGCATTGTATACGTCAAACCCTTTTACGGAACGTGCTGAAGCAGCATATTTATCGCCACTTTTAGTAAAAACCAATGTGGGACGATAATAAGTTTCAATAAGTCTGGAAGCCACAATACCAATTACACCTTTGTGCCAATCTTCTTGAAAAACTACCGAAGTGAAATTTTTCTCTTCTTGATTTTGGGTTATTTGTAAAAGCGCTTCTTTGGTTATTTGTTTGTCTAAGCCTTTTCGATCTGAGTTGTATTGTTCTATTTCAGAAGCAAATTGTTGGACTTGTTCAAAATCAAATTCAGTTAGTAGTTCTACAGCGTGATTGCCGTGCTTGATGCGACCTGCTGCATTAATTCGAGGGGCAATTATAAATACAACATCAGTAATGTCCAGTATTTTCTTTTTTACTTGATGTACTAATGCTTTGATTCCTGGTCTTGGTTCAGTATTAATAACCTGTAACCCAAAATAGGCCAATACTCGGTTTTCACCAGTCATGGGAACGATATCTGCTGCGATTGCTGTAGCGACCAAATCAAGGTACAATACAAGATCGTCTATAGTTTGGTTTCTATTGGCTCCTAGTGCCTGAATGAGTTTAAACCCTACGCCACAGCCGCATAATTCATCATAAGGATATTGGCAATCTTCTCGTTTTGGATCCAGAACTGCAATAGCCTCTGGTAAAACTGCTCCGGGTCTGTGGTGATCGCAAATGATGAAATCAATATTTCGTTCTTTTGCGTAAGCGACATGATCTATAGATTTAATCCCGCAATCTAGAGCTATGATAAGTGAAAATCCGTTGTCATCAGCAAAATCAATTCCTTTGTAAGAGACACCATAACCTTCGGTATACCGATCAGGAATATAGGTGGCAATATTAGGGTAATAGGTTTTTAAATAAGAAGAAACAAGAGAAACAGCCGTGGTTCCATCAACGTCATAATCTCCAAATATGAGAATGTTTTCTTGATTTGCAATGGCTTTCTCGATGCGTTCGACAGCTTTATCCATATCTTTCATTAGATAAGGATCATGTAAATCATTTAAACTTGGTCTGAAAAAAAGTTTAGCTTCTTCAAAAGTCTCGATTCCTCTTTGTATTAATAGAGTTGCGATGAATTCTTCTACATTCAAAACTTGAGCTAAGTGCTTTATTTTTTCTTCAGCGGGTTTTGGCTTAATGGTCCAACGCATTTGATTGTTGATTTTTGAATTAAGATTGATGATTATTGATTTTAATTCAAAAGCAGAGCTTCTCCTTCAAACTGAATTCCATCCCAACCTGTTTTCATGAAGTTGCGAATGTTTTGATGATTGGTTCCATTAGGATCTCCCAAAACTTCTTCAAAATAATAAGCTCCAAAACAGGCTAATGTTTCATCAACGGATAATTTTTGCAATAGCGCAAAAGTAAATAGTTTACAAGATCCTGAGTTTTCTCCGGCTGCATTATGTTGTTCTCCGTTTTGGAACGGGGTTGGCGTAAACGTGTAGTTTTCTTCTATTGTTGCAATTGTTTCTGCAAATGTTATAGCGGTTGGAGTTTGTTTTAGTTTGTCTAAAAAGGTATTGATGGTCATATTGATATATTTATTCTTCTTTTTGAAATTTGTTTTTCTTGGCTTCTTTTACAATTGTTTTTCCAGCCACAACTACGACTATTTCACCACGCGGAGCTGTTTTTTCAAAATGGGTTAACACTTCGCGTGCTGTTCCCCGTACATTTTCTTCGTGTAGTTTTGATAATTCTCTACAAACACAAATGGAGCGGTCTTCGCCAAAGTAGGTAATAAATTCGGCTAAAGTTTTAACCAACTTATGTGGGGAAACATACAAAATCATGGTTCGGGTTTCCTCAGCTAGTTCCAAATAACGGGTTTGTCTTCCTTTTTTTTCGGGTAAGAAACCTTCAAAAACAAATTTGTCATTGGGTAATCCGCTATTGACTAATGCCGGTACAAAAGCCGTTGCACCGGGCAAACATTCTACGGCTATTCCGTTTTCGATACAGGCTCGGGTTAGCAAAAAACCAGGATCTGAAATAGCTGGTGTTCCTGCATCAGATATTAAAGCTATTGTTTCTCCAGCTTTCAATCTTGAAATTAAATTCTCGATTGTTTTGTGCTCGTTATGCATGTGATGACTGTGCATATGTGTGCCAATCTCGAAATGTTTGAGCAATTTCCCACTTGTTCTAGTGTCTTCCGCTAGAATTAAATCTACTTCTTTTAGGATTCTGATGGCACGAAAAGTCATGTCTTCGAGGTTACCAATAGGAGTAGGGACTATATATAATTTTGACATTTTTACTGCTTAAAGAGAGTGTTTAATGGAATATAAAATTGGAATACAAAAGAATATCAGTACTTAAAATGACAAGAATTTCTTTTCTATAATTTCCATAAAACGATTTTCAAAATCCTCTTTTCCTGCCCAATTGTTGTAATCAGGCTTTACCATTTCATCGATAAAAGCCTTGGTTTCCTGAAAAGTATCAAAAGTGATTAACTGGCTTAGTACACGATTGTAATCTTCAGTGTTGCCACCAAAAAGATGTTTTACAAAAGCAATTCTGTCGTTTAATCCAATTGAAATTCCTTTTGCTAATTTATCATTTAATGTAATGGATTTTGGCTCTTCTCTTTCCAAAACCTGTTGATTGGAGCTCGATATAGGTTCTGATTGAAAACCAAAAGACATTGGGGTTTTATCAATTGTCTTGTTTTCTAAAGTTTGCTCAAGGGTTGACCTTTTTACAAATTGTGGCTCGGTATAATTCCCTCCCAAAAGATCTTCAAACGAAATTTGTACAGCTTCTGTTTTCTTTGAGAGTTCTTCGGATTTTACTTCTTCAGTTTTTTCTTCAATAACAGATTTTGTCTCTTCAATCGGTTCTTCATCGTTTGTAACAGAATCTTCTGTTTCATCTAATTCAGAGATAGGCTGATCTTCTGTAGAATCAGTTTCTATTGCTTGATCTTCAGTTAATGCGCTATCTTCTTCCGATTTGATTTCCTCAATTTCTTTAGACTCAGCGTTAATCTCCTCAACAATTATAGGCTGCTCTTCGGTGATTACCTCTTCTAAAGGCTCATTTGTAGTAATTTTGGTTTCAATGATTTCTTCTGTAGCAATTTCTTTTGTAACTATTTCGTCACTTTCAAAATTTCTTTGGAATTCTGGTACTGCATCATTTTCGAAAACTTCTTCAATTTTCTCAATTATTTCAGCTTGGCCAATAGTAGGTTTTGGCTCTGCAAAATGATCTTCAACAAATCGTAAAACAGCTAGTTTTTCATATAACTTCTGTGTTTCTATATACAATTGGTTGATGTCTGATTTATTTTTTAGCTGTAATATTCTATGTGCAATGCTGATTAAATCTGCTTCCAATTTTTTTTTCATGACTTTCGAAATTATAAGGTGTACTGTCTTTGTAAAACTTGTTTATTGGTGATTTGTTAATGGGGGATTGTCCTTTTGTTGTTGGATTTTATTTTTGAAATAAGTCCTCCTAAATCTTTGATTTGATAAAAATTTTCTACTTTTGAGACAAGGTAAAAACAGATCTTTACCCAGTCGATTTATTACCGTTACAAAGTAATAAAAACTATTCATTTTTTAAGGCAGAAAAATACAAAATGTTTCTCGAAAATACAGTAAATCAAAAAGAACAATTTGGGTGGATTGAGGTTATTTGTGGATCAATGTTTTCGGGTAAAACCGAAGAGCTTATCCGTAGATTAAAACGAGCTCAATTTGCCAAGCAAAGGGTAGAAATATTTAAGCCTGCCATAGATACCCGCTATCATGACGAAATGGTTGTTTCACATGACAGTAATGAAATTCGATCTACACCAGTTCCAGCTGCAGCCAATATTTCTATTTTGGCACAAGGTTGTGATGTGATAGGGATTGATGAAGCCCAGTTTTTTGATGATGAAATCGTTACTGTTTGTAATGACCTCGCTAATCAGGGAATTAGGGTGATTGTAGCCGGTTTAGACATGGATTTTAAAGGAAATCCTTTTGGTCCTATGCCAGCACTTATGGCAACTGCAGAGTATGTTACTAAAGTACATGCAATATGTACCAGAACAGGGAATCTTGCCCATTTTAGTTTTAGAAAAGCTGATAATGACAAGCTGGTAATGCTTGGGGAAACTGAGGAATACGAGCCCTTGAGCCGAGCGGCCTATTATCATGCGATGAAGAAAAATCTTGAAAAAGGGGAGAATAACGCCCCTGATAACAAAAACAAAGAGTAAAAGGTGAATTTGCCCTTATATAAAATCACTTCCGTCTTAAATGCCAAATATTTTGGTAGTACAAGTGATACCATAATCGAAAATATTTCTATCGACAGTCGTTCTTTGCAAAATGGTTCACAAACCCTTTTTTTTGCATTAGTCGGACGCAATCATGATGCACATTTATATATAAAAGATTTAATTGTAAAAGGCGTTCATAATTTTGTAGTTACTCATATTCCGGAAGGACTTGAGTCTAAAGCTAATTTTCTAATTGTAGAAAATACCCTTAATGGTTTACAACAAATAGCAGCTTATCATCGTAAACTTTTTACTTTTCCTATAATAGGTTTAACGGGTAGTAACGGTAAAACAATAGTAAAGGAATGGCTCAATTTTCTTTTGAGTCCAGATTATACTATAATCCGAAGCCCCAAAAGTTATAACTCTCAGGTTGGAGTTCCTTTGTCAGTGCTTGGGATTAATGAACATCATAATCTTGGTATTTTTGAAGCTGGTATTTCTACCATTTTAGAAATGGAGAAACTAGAAAAAATCATCCAGCCTACAATTGGGATTTTGACCAATATAGGTTCTGCACATGATGAAGGCTTTGAGAATCTAGAAGAAAAAATTAAAGAGAAAGTATTGCTTTTCAAAGATTCAGAGGTAATGATTTATCAAAAGAATGATAAAGTTGAGCAATTCATACCTTCCCATGCAAAAACATTTTCGTGGTCTTTCGTAGATTCTACAGCTACTGTTTTTGTTTCCCAAAAAGAAAGTACAAATGAAAGCACTACCATTGAGTACAATTATAATGGAGCTGCTTCTAAACTGACAATTCCATTTCTGGATGATGCATCAGTAGAAAATGCAATTTCTTGTCTAATGGTATTGTTGTATTTAAAACTGGATGCCGTAACTATTCAGAATCGAATAGAATTATTGTATCCTGTAGAAATGCGATTAAAAGTTAAAAACGGAATCAATAATTGCAGTATTATTGATGATAGTTATAGCTCAGATTTTCAATCACTAAAAATTGCTTTAGATTTTCTTGAAAGCCAAAAGCAACACCAGAATAAAACGGTTATACTTTCTGATATTTTTCAAAGTGGCTTAACAAATGAAGTTCTGTATTCTAAAGTGGCAGAATTAATTGTTTCTAATAAAATAAACCGTGTTATAGGAATAGGAGAAACAATTTCGGCATTAAAAAATAAACTTTCGAATTGCATAATTTTCAAAGACACCAACGAGTTTTTACTAAACGTAGACCGATTAAATTTTGAAAATGAAACCATTCTAATCAAAGGAGCAAGATCTTTTGAATTCGAAGAAATAGTATTCTCATTAGAAGAGAAGACACACGAAACGGTTCTTGAAATTAATCTGAATGCGATTAGTCATAACTTTAATTTCTTTAAATCAAAACTTAAGCCAACTACCAAAATGATGGTTATGGTAAAGGCATTTGGTTACGGAAATGGAGGTTTTGAAATTGCCAAACTACTAGAACATCACAAAGTAGATTATTTAGGAGTGGCTTTCGCCGATGAAGGGATTTCGTTGAAAACGGCAGGGATTAAATTGCCTATTATGGTTTTGAATCCGGAAAGCACTAGTTTTTCGGCAATAATTCAGCATGAACTTGAACCTGAAATTTATAGTATGAAGGGACTTGTTGCCTTCCTGAAAATTGCAGAACAAAAACAGTTAAAAGATTTTCCGATACATATAAAGCTGGATACAGGAATGCACCGTTTGGGTTTTGAGACCAATACGATTGAAGATCTGATCGCAACCTTAAAAGGAAACCAAAGGGTAAAAGTAAAGAGTGTTTTATCACATTTGGCCACTAGTGATGATTTGCAACATGAAGATTTTGTGCGTTATCAAATAGATTTATTCGAAAAACTATCTTCTAAATTAATAGAAGAATTGCAAATAAACCCAATCCGACATATTTTGAACACCTCGGGAATAAGTAATTTTCCAGAAGCCCAGTATGATATGGTGCGCCTAGGGATTGGTCTTTACGGAGTTTCAAACGACGCAGAAGAGCAAAAACAATTAGAAAATGTTGGGACTTTAAAATCGATCATATCCCAAATTAGAACAATACAGCCTAGTGAGAGTGTGGGTTACGGCAGACGATTTGTTGCTAACCAGCCCATGAAAATTGCTACAATTCCTATAGGTTATGCCGATGGTATTGCAAGAAGTTGGGGAAATGGAGTTGGATTTATAACAGTAAAGAATAAGAAAGCTTCAATTCTAGGAAGTGTTTGCATGGATATGCTAATGGTTGATGTGACGGAGATAACATGTAAAGAAGGTGATGCAGTAGTTATTTTTGGAGAAAGTCCAACAGTCAATTACATAGCGGAGAAGTTGCATACTATACCTTATGAAATCTTGACTAGTATTTCACAAAGGGTAAAAAGAGTTTTTTATAGAGAGTAATTTTAAAATTTTTATAAAATTTAAGTATATTCGTCATTCGTATTAACCAAATTAAAATTACATATTATGGGATTTTTTAGCGATTTTAAAGCTTCTTTACTAAAAGGAGATGTGTTAAGTTTAGCAACAGCTGTGGTTATAGGTGGCGCATTTGGTAAAATTGTGGCTTCTGCAGTAGAAGATGTTATTATGCCAATTGTTGGATTGATTACAGGAGGTATAGATTTTACTCAAAAATTCATCACTTTAGATGGAAACACTTATGCAAATTTAGCTGCGGCAAAAACAGCTGGAGCATCTGTAATTACTTATGGAAATTTTGTTCAAGCTGTAATTAATTTTGTGATTATTTCATTTTTCATCTTTGTGGTTTTAAGAGCAGCTGAAAAAGCGAAAAAGAAAGAAGAAGTGGTAGTTGCACCCGCAGGACCTACACAAGAAGAATTGCTTACACAAATTAGAGATTTATTAAAGAAATAAAGTTTAAAAAAAATGCCTCAAGAATTGAGGCATTTTTTTTTAATTTATATTCAATGGTTTTTTTGCTGGATTATATTGGAACATTAATAATACCAAAGGTAAACACCAATTGGCAGCTCGTTCTACAAATTCTAGAAAAGGTTCTCCTGAAAAAGGGCGGCTCAGTGCTGCTAAAAAAGCCCAAATGCTTGCCCAGATTAGTATTTGGCGTACTGGATACAAGAGGGTAATTATTGCAACCAGAACGTCTATTATTCCAATAATAGGCATTATAAATATGGACTGCTGAGTTGTAAAACCTACTGATGTAAGGAGCGGAATCCACTTAGGATTTACACCAATTGCAAGAATGCCGTGACCTAAAAAAGTGCCAAAAACACCTATTCGGGCTATAATTTCCAAAGAGGGGGTGAGTATATTTAATTTTAAAGCAGCTTGCTTTTGATTAATTTCTTTCATTATGTATAGTTAAAAAAAACCACTAATAGACAAGTATTAGTGGTTTGATATTTAATTGAAGAATTATTTTAGATTAAGCAACGAAGAATCTTTTTGATTTCCCACAGTTATTTGAAGGATATAGATTCCTTTAGAAAATTTAGACATATCTTCTTCGAATTTGAAATCAACGGCATCTTTTTTGGCTTTTTTGTTGATAACCACATTTCCGCTCATGTCTGAAATTACGATAGTAGCTTCACCAATTTCAGGGGAATTGTATTCTAATGTAAAATGGTCTGTAACCGGATTTGGTATAATTTTGATCGCGTTGAAATTTTGAACACTAGATTTGGCGGCAATAGCTGTGCTTTTGGTGAGACAAAAAGAATCAATAGTATTCCCGTTATTGTCATATGTTGTATTGCAAATGGAATCAGAAGTCACATCAAATTTGCAAAAATTGTATGTGCTTTTGTATTTTTCTACAAACCAAGTTGCATTTCCTGTGTATAATGGAGCACCAGCACCACCACAAACTATTTGGCAACGTCCTTGTGTTGGTTGACTTCCATATTGTGCTACAGGAGCTGTAGTGCTGACATTACGATTCATTGGTTTTGTACGCTCGTACATGTGGTCATGACCATTAACGACTAAATCTACACCATAATCATCAAATGCTTTCCACCAAGTGTTATAATATGAATTCATCTCTCCGGCATGGTTTCCGATAGTGAAAAATGGTTTGTGGAAAAAGATGATTTTCCATTTTTTGCCGGCATTAGCTTGCAATGTACTCACTAGCCAGTTGTATTGAGTCGTATTTGAAGGATCTTCAGAATTAAGAGAAATAAATACGGCATCACCATAGGTAAATGAGTAATAAAGATTGGTACCATTAGTAGGAGTAGATTTTGGTAACTCAAAAACATTTTGATAAGTAGGTACACTCGCTGCGTCATGATTTCCCATAGAATGATACACCAAATTATTTTCTATAAAAGTATTTCCGTTGGTAAACCAACTGTCCCAATCAGCGGTAGATCCTCCATTGTTAACAATATCTCCATTAAAAATTGTAAAATCAGGTGTTTTTGTATTTGCCAATGCGGCAACCTGATTCCAAATACTCATTCCGGAACGGCTATCTCCAATAGCTAAAAAGGAGAATGCTGTTGTGTTTAATGGTGGTGCAGTTTGATATGTTTTTTCTGCTGTCCATACACCAGCCGTAGCGTCAAAAAGTCTGTAGTATATTGTGGCATCCGGAGTTACAGTAGGGAAAGTATATTTGAAAAACTTATCAGCATAACCATTTCTTACTATTGCGGAAAAGGTACCTTGCTCATAAGTATTGGTATATCCCCATTTTATTTTGTCTGCAGTCCCAACATTTCTCCATGTAACCGTCAATCCTTCCAAAGGATTACTAGTACTTCCCCATCGTATTTGCTTTATAGCCGATGCAACAGTGTTTGTATTACCAGTAAGCGAAAAGTCAAAACTAATATCAGAACTGTTAAGAGCATTTTGATGAATTTCAACAGCAATAGTATTATTACCTGCTATAAATCCTGTTTGTGCTGGGGTTAATGTAGTAGACAAAAAAGTACTTCCATCATCACTACATGCAGCCGAGGCCAAAGTGTTGTAGGCGATTGTTCCTGTCGGCATGTTGTTTCTGTATACTTCGACTCCATTAATGTAAATAACAACTCCATCATCTCTTTTTACATTTAAAGTGTAATTAGAGAAAATTGAAGGGTCTGCTAAATTGAATGTTTTTCTAAAATAAGTGGTAATGTATTTTTTGCTAGAATTCGTTCCGTAACTAAGAACAGTGGCTTCATCTCCGTCTCCGTAGCCTAATTGAGCTGGGCCTGATGGCCAGGTTGTGTCGCTAAATGTGGTGCTTTTCCAAGCTGTTCCTTGGTTAGAACCATCAGTTATATACTTCCAAGAGGATCCTTGGGCTACTAATGTAGTTTGAGCGTTAATGGTTATTACTATAAAAAATAGTAGTAACAAAAAGGTAGTTTTTTTCATAAGTTTAGTTAGTTTGATAGCTAAATTAGTTATTTGAGCATCACTGTTTGTAAATTTAATATTAATAAAATATTATTAAAATTAATGTAAAATTTTTGATTTTCAGTGGTTTATGTGTTTTTCGCACAGGTTTGTTTATTATTTATAGTTAGGTCGCTTTTGATTGGCCCTTTAAAAGTGAAGTAAAGCTCATTGTTATTTACTTCTAAAATCAAATTGTTTAAATTGTAACATTTTGTTATTTTTTGTGAAGCCGCTTGTTATGTTTTGAATATTACATACTTTTGCATTTCAAAAATTAATATTCACCAGAGCCTGAAAGGCGAACGGACTAAGTAATTATAAAATATATACGATGAGAATAGCAGTTGTAGGTGCTACCGGAATGGTTGGCGAAATAATGTTAAAAGTATTAGCAGAAAGAAATTTTCCTGTAACCGAATTAATTCCTGTTGCTTCTGAAAAATCAGTAGGAAAAGAGATTGAGTTTCAAGGAAAAAAATACAAAGTTGTTGGATTGCAAACTGCAGTTGATATGAAAGCGGATATTGCTTTGTTCTCTGCAGGAGGAGAAACATCATTAGAGTGGGCTCCAAAATTTGCAGCAGCTGGAACTACTGTTATTGATAATTCTTCGGCTTGGAGAATGGATTCAACTAAAAAATTAATTGTTCCGGAAATCAATGCTGGAGAATTGACTAAAGAAGACAAAATAATTGCTAATCCAAACTGCTCTACTATTCAAATGGTATTGACTTTGGCACCATTGCATAAAAAATACAACATTAAACGTATTATTGTTTCGACTTACCAATCTATTACCGGTACCGGTGTAAAAGCGGTTCAACAGTTCGAAAATGAGTGTGTAGGTGTTGAAGGAGATATGGTTTACAAATACAAAATCAACAGAAACTGTATTCCACAATGTGATAGTTTTGAAGATAACGGATATACCAAAGAAGAAATGAAATTGGTTCGTGAAACTCAAAAAATATTAAGTGATAAAACGATTGCTGTAACGGCAACTGCAGTTCGTGTACCAGTTGTAGGTGGACATAGTGAAGCTGTAAACGTAGAATTTACTAATGATTTTGATGTAAGCGAGGTTAGAAACATTTTGCACCATACAGACGGAGTAGTGGTACAAGACAACTTAGATACTTTTACATACCCTATGCCTAGATATGCTGAAGGAAAGAATGATGTTTTTGTAGGTAGAATTCGTCGTGACGAAAGCCAAGCAAACACTTTGAATATGTGGATTGTTGCAGATAATTTAAGAAAAGGAGCAGCAACGAACACAATTCAAATAGCTGAATACTTAATTGCTGCAAAACTGGTTTAATCCATTTTTAAATAATTAAACAGAAACTACAACTTTAAACGGTTGTAGTTTTTTGTTTTTTAATGACCTTCCTTTTTTCTTGTTTCGTTACCTTTGCAAAGATGAAAAGAAAACAGCTCATACTTAATCTTTCTTTGGTTGTTGCAGTATTGTTCTCAATAGTGTTTCAATCTTTTGATAGTATAAGCCATTTGCAAGAGAAGTTTTCTCAAAAAGAATGTCATCATACCTACAATTCCAAATCTGAATTTACCCATCAGCATCACAATTTTGATCATTGTTATGTTTGTCAATTTGGGTTCAGTAGTTTTACAACTCCAACCAGTTTTTCCTATGCTTTTTATGCAGGGAAATGGAAAATACCTTATTTTTTTACAAACACAGAATCTGTTTTTTCATTTTCAGGTAGTTTGTATTCCCATCGCGGTCCCCCAACTTGTATTTAAATAACTCGTTTTTCGGGTTGTTTCGTTTTTAAAATCATTTGCTGATAGCTTCTTTTTTTGAGAGATGTTATTGGTAACTCAATCATTTATAAAACATTCTCAATCATTTGCTTTCGTATAAAGTACTTTGATTAGGGAAAACAATACAGTTATTCTAATGAAATGAGCATGATCTTAAATTGGTGGCAAAAACCAATGAAGATATGCGAATTCCATATTCAAAAAAAACAAATATTATCTACATATGAAACCATATATATTGGCTCTATTGCTAGGGCTCACCACTTTTTTACAAGCACAAAATTCGATTTCCGGAAGAGTTATCGATTCCCATAATAATCCATTAAAAGGAGTTTCAGTCGAAGCTATAGAATTGCATGAAAACACTACCACTGATGAAAATGGAAATTACACATTGAAGCAACTGCCGAACGGAAATGTAACCCTAACTTTTTCTTATGAGGGATTTACAACTCAAAATAAAACAATTGATAAAGTCCAAAATACCCAAACACTAGATATTGTTCTGGAAGAAACAGCTTTCCAAATGGATGAGGTTATTGTGTCTACACCTTTCTCTAAATTGCAATCCCAAAACGTGATGAAAGTAGATCGTGAAAGTGTCAAATCTATGCAGGAAAAAGGAAGCGCCACTTTGATCGAAGGTTTGGCAACAATTCCTGGAGTTTCACAAGTTTCGACAGGAACTTCAATAGGAAAACCGGTAATTCGAGGTTTAAGCGGAAACCGGGTTTTGGTATATACACAAGGAATACGATTAGAGAACCAGCAATTTGGAGATGAACACGGACTGGGATTGAACGATTCCGGAGTAGAAAATGTTGAGGTGATAAAAGGACCGGCCTCTTTGCTTTATGGTTCTGATGCGTTGGGAGGAGTCTTGTTTTTTAATCCTGAAAAATTTGCAACGGCCAATACCTTTGAAGGGGATTTTGAGCAAAGATTATTTTCGAATACACTTGGCAGTAATGCTATTTTGGGTCTAAAAACATCTACCAATAATTGGAAATATCTAATTCGTGGTGCTTATAATACACAATCTGATTATAAAATTCCAGATGGTGATCGTGTAACCAATACACGTTTTCAAGAAATGGATTTTAAAGCAGGAATCGGTTATAGCAATGCTAAGTTTTCTAGTGTATTGAGATACAATTACAATAATTTAGATGTTGGAATTCCAGAAGAAGGTATTGCAGATCAAACAACGACTAAAAAAACAACCTATCCCAAACAAGGTGTTTATAATAATTTATTTTCTTTGAATAATACACTGTTTTTTAGCGATTCAAAATTGGATGTAAATTTAGGTTATATCCGCAATGATCGTAGTGAATTTGAAGACAGCAAGGTAGCAGCATTACATATGATTTTAAATACTTTTGATTATAATATCAAATACTATTTGCCAGCTTTGGGTAAAGTTGAAACTATTGTTGGAATTCAAGGGATGTCTCAGGAGAATAAAAATCTAGCCGATGAGTTTTTAATCCCAAATGCAACCACAAATGATTTTGGTGTTTTTGCCACTGGAATTTACAATTGGGGAGTGAACTCGTTGCAAGCCGGCATTCGATTTGATTACAGACATTTGGTTTCCGAAGAACATGGCGTTGTAGATGAAGAAGGATACTTTGAAACGTTGGATAAAAACTATGATAGTTTTAATGCTTCATTGGGTTATAAAACCAATTTTGCTAAGGATTTGACTTTCCGATTGAATACAGCAACGGGTTTTAGAGCGCCAAATTTAGCGGAGTTATCATCAAATGGAGTCCATGAAGGTACTTTCCGTTATGAAATAGGAAATTCTAATTTAACAACAGAACAAAATTTGCAAACTGATTTGGACTTGGAATATAAAGTAAGTCATTTTGAGTTTAGTGTAAGTGCTTTTTACAATCATATCAACGATTATATTTACTCATCACCATCCGGTGTAGAAATTGATGGATTTAAGGTTTATGATTATGTTCAGAATAATGCCAATTTGTATGGAGGAGAAGTAGCTTTGCATTTTCATCCACATCCTTTAGATTGGTTGCATTTTGAAACCAGTTTTGAAACCGTTACAGGTAAGCTGCAAAATGGAGATTATTTACCTCAAATCCCTGCAAATAATTGGGATAATACCATAAAAACAGATTTTACAATTGGTAAATGGCTTGAGGAAGGATTTGCCACTTTGAATGTTTCAACCACTTTTAGCCAAGATAAAGTAAGCGGATATGATATTTCCTCAGATGGATATACGTTGCTGAATATGGGTTTTGGGGGTAAAGTGAAATTGGGTAAGACAGCTTTCGATCTTAATCTTAACGGAAATAATTTACTCAACAAAACATATATTCCACACTTGTCTCGTTTGGCAACAGCTGGAATACCAAATCTGGGAACCAATTTTGTTCTTGGAGTTGCGTTTAAATTCTAAAGATAAATTCATCCAAAAAATAAACCCCAATAACATAGCTATTGGGATTTTGTTTTAATATTCTATTGTTACTTGAGGACACCTGCGAGTGGTGGTTTTGTAACAATTTTCTTCTATTATTGAATTATTTAGAATGTCAAAATAATTATCTTGCACTTTAATAAAGTAACAGTAAAGTAACAATAATGAAAAGCGAAATATTACAATCTGAAATCATTTTAGAAAATGAAAAAGTTTTATTGATTCCTTTTGAAAATGAAAGAAATATAGAACTCAAATCAATTATTTTTGATAATGAAATATGGAAATACATGGGAATGTATGTTCGAGATGATGCCGATTTTGAAAATTATATTGAAAGTACATTAAAACAAAAGAGAGATGGAATATGTTATCCGTTTTTGATTATTGATAAATTCACAAATAAAGTTGCTGGAAGTACCAGATACGGATATTTAAACCACGCAAGCCAAAAATGCGAAATAGGTTGGACATGGTATGGTAAAGAGTTTCAGGGAACAGGATTAAATAAAGCCTGTAAATTTGAGTTGCTAAACTTTGGTTTTGAAAATATTCAATTTAGAAGAATACAATTTAGCGCCGATCTTGAAAATGAAAAATCTCAAAGAGCGATAGAAAAACTAGGTGCTATAAAAGAAGGTTTGTTTAGAAATAACTACATCGATTCTGAAGGAAAAAGTAAAGATGATGTTTATTACAGCATTATTTCAAAAGATTGGGAAACTACTAAAAGAGAATATTTTTCAGAGTTTTAATTTAATGTTCTAAAAAAAAAGAAACCCCAATAGCTATGTTATTGGGGTTTTATTTTAATATTCTATTTTTCCTATCTGTCTCATAATCCGAACAATTTTTGTTTTTCTATTGTTGATATAGGAAGATGAGCTAGTGGCTTTGAATTTTCTAGGGTTGGGTAATATAGCAGCAATACCCGCAGCTTGAATAGGGGTAAGGCTCGATGCATCTTTCCTGTACCAATGCTCCGTGGCAGCATAGGCTCCGTATACTCCATCGCCCATTTCGATACTGTTGAGGTATACTTCCATGATCCGTTTTTTGCCCCAAATGAGTTCTATTAGAACTGTAAAATAAGCTTCAAGCCCTTTTCGAACATAACTACGGCCTTGCCAAAGAAAAACATTTTTGGCGGTTTGTTGGGATATGGTACTTCCACCTTTTATCTTCCTACCTCTCTCATTGCTTTTATAAGCTTTTTGCATGGCAATAAAATCAAAACCATTATGAGTCAGGAAAGTTCCATCTTCGCTGGCAATTACAGCTTTTTGTAAGTTCATTGAAATTTTATCGATGGGTTCCCAGTTATGACTAAAATGATTTTCTTTCCCAGCGGCTTTGTTTTCAAAATAACGCATCACCATTAGCGGGGTAAATGGTACGGGTACAAATTTGAAGAGCACTACAAAAAATATTGAAATTCCAAAAAACCACATCAAAGCTTTTAGCAGAAACCATTTTACTTTGGTTATAAAACTTCCGGAGTTTTTTTTAGTGGGTTTTTTTGTTGTTTTTTTTGGGGTTATTTTGGTTGCCATTTTATACTAAATCTGCTAATTCTGTTCCTATTAAACTGCCTATTGCTACACCCATTCCGCCTAGTCGAACGCCACAGTATACGTTTTCAGACAGTTGTGTTACAATTGGGTTTTTGCTGTTACCAATGCCCATAATTCCGCTCCAGCGATGGTGGATTTTGACATCTTGATTAGGCAAAATTACTTTTTTTAATAAGTCTTCCAATTTTTTTTGAATAATTTCTGTTTCACCAAATTCGGTAGTCGTTTCGGTCTCAAAATCTAAATTTCGGCCACCGCCAAATAATATGCGGTCGCCAATATTTCTAAAATAATAATAGCCTTTGTCTAAATGAAACGTTCCCTTGATGTCTAAGTTAGGAATGGGTTCAGTGATTAAAACTTGTGCCCTTGCTGGTTTTACAGCACCTTTGGTTAGTGTGTTTGCAAAACCATTGGTGGCAAATAATAATTTTTTGGTGGTAAAGCTAAAATCGTCCAATGCAACTTCTACATCATTTCCTTTATCCAAAAATGAAGTGACGGTTTGTTGATTCAGGATTAAAATATCTTCGGCAACGGCTTGTTTCAATAAAGCCTGCATCATATTTCCGGTGTCAATTTGAGCTTCAAATGGATTGAAAATCAAATATTCCTGAATGCCTCCAAAACCAAAACGATCTACCTCTTTGGTAAAAACTTCAGCTTTAAAAAGAGGCTTTAAAATTTCATTTACAAAAGATAATTTGTTTGAACATTCAGCATAATTGCTTTCATCTTCCTTTAGGAACAACTCATAACCACCAAAGGGTTTAAAATCTATTGTAGAATCTCCAAGGCGTTTTCTCAATAGTTGTAAACCGTTCCATCTTTTTTGGATGAGTTGGATGACCTCTTCCTCGGTATGTGTTTTTAAATCATTAATGATTTCAGAAAGGCTTCCGAAACATGCAAAACCGGCATTTTTCGTGCTGGCTCCTTGGGGTAAAATTCCTTTCTCTAAGACTAGAATTTTTTTATCAGGAAATTTTTCCCGTAACCGTAGTGCTGTATGTAAGCCTACAATTCCGCTTCCCACTATGGTGTAGTCTACATTTGTAAACCAGTTTTTTAATTCCCAATAACTTAGTTGCATCAGATAAATTTTTTATAAAATTAATATTTTTTTGATGCTATATTCAATTGCAGAGAATTTTTAATATGAATTTAATGAGAAATGAATTAACATTTAATTAATAAATATCCTAATAAAATTAAGCCTTGCGAGCTCAATCATAATCGTAATTTAACACAAATTAAGATTAATTTGTTATATTGTTAACAAAAATGTAGAATTAGTTATATATTTGGCTGTTAAATAATTAACCAAATAACCAAACTACATTATGAAAAAAAACCTACTATCAATGGCATTAATTGCCATGACGAGTTTTTCTTTTGCCCAAGGAGGGGCTTTATGGAAAGCGACAACGGTAAAAAACAGTTCGACAGTTTCTCGGAACAAATTAGAACTAAAAAGTCCAAAGCTATATGCATTGGATGTAATTGAACTAAAGAAGGCATTGGCAAATGCATCAAAAAGAGGAGATGTTTCAAAAAAATCTAGTACAGTCATAGCATTTCCTAATGCAGATGGGGGTTTAGATAATTTTAGAATTTATGAAATGTCTAACATGGATCCGGCTTTGGCGGCTAAATATCCAGAAATTAAATCATATGTTGGACAAGGAATAGAAAACAAAGCATCTACAATCTATTTCAGTGTTTCGCCACTAGGTTTGCAAACTATGACTATCAATGCAGATAAATCAGCAGTTTTTATTGAACCTTACACAACCGATTTGTCAACTTATTCTGTTTACAGAAAAACAGACAAAGCCGCTTCATTAAATAAGTTTGAGTGTCGATTAATTGAAACAGCAAAGACAGATTTAAATACCAGTAGACTCACTAGCAGACCCAATGCTGATGATGGTAAGCTAAGAACGTTCCGTTTGGCAATGTCGGTTACCGGCGAGTACACCACCTATTTTGGAGGGACAAAAGCACTGGCTCTGGCAGCAATAAACAATACAATGACACGTGTGAATGGCGTTTTTGAAACCGATTGTGGTGTTCACATGAATCTTATTGCCAATACTGATCTGGTAATTTACACCAATGGCTCAACTGATCCCTATTCAGATGCGTCAACTGGTTCCGGCGGTGCTTGGAATACAGAATTACAAAACACGTTAACTTCCGTTATAGGCAACGCCGCTTATGATATTGGGCATTTATTTGGTGCTTCTGGAGGAGGTGGAAATGCGGGTTGTATTGGTTGTGTTTGTGTTGATGACACTTCAAGTACGACTGATAAAAATAAAGGAAGTGGATTTACTTCTCCAAATGATGGGATTCCTCAGGGAGATAATTTCGACATTGATTATGTGGCTCACGAAATGGGTCATCAATTTGGTGGAAACCATACTTTTACTCATAGTAATGAAGGTACTGGTGTTCAAATGGAACCAGGAAGTGGTTCAACTATTATGGGGTATGCGGGAATAACCTCTCTTGATGTTCAACCGCATTCAGATGCTTTTTTTCACGCTGTAACCATTCAACAAATAACCAATAATATTAAAGCCAAAACGTGTTCTGTTAACATCACTACAGGAAATGCAGTTCCAACAGCAAGTGCAGGTTTGGATTACACAATCCCAAAAAGTACTCCATTCATGTTAACAGGAGCAGGAACGGATGCCAATGGAGATGTTCTTACTTACAATTGGGAACAAATGGATTCTCAAACTACTTCAGCCGCACCAAGCGCAACAAAAACAAGTGGAGTGAATTTTAGATCTTATAATTCTTCGACTTCACCAACAAGATATTTTCCTCAAATGCCTTCTGTTTTAGCTGGTGCAACAACCACAGCAGGAACAGAACTTACGGTAGAAGCTTTATCTTCAGTAGCCAGAACATTAAACTTTAGGCTTACAGTTCGTGACAATCATGCCGGTGGACCTGCAAATAATAGTGATGACATGATAGTTACGGTAAATGCTACCGCTGGACCATTCGCAGTTAGTTCACCAAATACTGCTGTTTCATATGTTGGTGGAAGTTCACAAACTGTAACTTGGGCTGTTGCAGGAACAACTGCAAATGGTGTAAATTGTGCTAATGTTGATATTCTATTATCTACCGATGGTGGTTTGACATTCCCAACTACATTATTGGCTGCCACTCCAAACGACGGAACCCAAGCGGTAATCATTCCTAACATGGCTGGAACACAAAACAGAATCATGATTAAAGGAACGAATCATATCTTTTTTGATGTTTCAAATACGAACTTTACAATTACAGCAGGTTCTACTGACACTGTTGCACCATCTGCACCATCTGCTTTAGCTGCATCAGGAACTACACAAACAACAACTAATTTGTCTTGGACAGCTTCTACAGACAATGTAGGAGTGACTGGTTATGATGTTTATCAAGGAGCAACTCTATTAGGTACAGTAACAGGTACTACTTATAATGTAACTGGATTAACTGCTTCAACAGCTTATACTTTCTCAGTAAAAGCAAAAGATGCAGCCGGAAATATTTCTGCTTCAAGTAATGTAGTAAATGTTACTACGCTAGCACCAGTTGTTGATACTACAGCACCTACAGTGCCTACAGCTTTGACAGCATCTGGAACTACTGCTACAACTACAAATTTATCTTGGACAGCATCTACAGATAATATTGGTGTAACTGGTTATGATGTTTATCAAGGAGCAGCTTTATTAGGTACAGCAACAGGTACTACTTATAATGTAACTGGATTAACCGCATCAACGGCTTATGCTTTCTCAGTAAAAGCAAAAGATGCAGCTGGAAATATTTCTGCAGCAAGTAATGTAGCAAATGTGACTACTTCAGCCGTAACGATAACCTATTGTGCTTCTCAAGGAAATTCAGCAACAGATGAACTAATTGGAAGAGTCAAATTTGGAACTATCGATAATGCTTCAACAGGAGGAACTGGTTATACTGATTTTACATCCATTTCAACTAATGCAACTCTAGGGACAACAAACACAATTACCATTACTCCAACATGGACAGGTACTTCTTATCCAGAAGGCTATGCGGTTTGGATTGATTACAATGTGGATGGTGATTTTGCTGATGCTGGAGAACAAGTATGGACAAATGCAGCTTCTACCACAACGCCTGTGAGCGGAACATTTACTATTCCTGCAACAGCAACTCAAGGAGTAACCAGAATGAGAGTTTCCATGAAATACAATGGAGTTCCAACTTCTTGCGAAGCTTTTTCTTATGGTCAGGTAGAAGATTACACAGTAAATCTTATTGGAGGAGCTGCAGATACTCAAGCTCCAACCGTTCCAGCCGCCTTAACAGCATCCGGAACTGCTCAAACTACAACTAATTTATCTTGGACAGCTTCTACGGATAATGTTGGAGTAACAGGTTATGATGTTTATCAAGGTGCTACTTTGAAAGCAACTGTTACTGGGACAACCTATGCTGTAACTGGATTGACAGCTGCAACGGCTTATACTTTTTCAGTGAAAGCAAAAGACGCTGCCGGAAATATATCTGCCTCAAGTAATGTTGTTAATGTTACGACTTTATCTTCTACAGTAGCGTATTGTACTTCTCAAGGGAACAGTGTTGCTGATGAGAAAATAGGTAAAGTTCAGTTAGGAACAATAAGTAATACATCAACAGGAGGAACGGGTTATACTGATTTTACAAGTATTTCAACGAATCTAACAGTTGGAACAGCTAACACTATTACAGTAACTCCAGCATGGACCAGCACAGTTTACAGCGAAGGTTATTCTGTTTGGATAGACTATAATCAAGATGGCGATTTCGCTGATTCTGGAGAACAAGTTTGGACAAAAGCCGCTTCTACAACAACTCCTGTTTCAGGGACATTTACTATTCCAGTTACAGCTACTTTAGGTGCAACAAGAATGAGAGTTTCCATGAAATACAACGGAGTTCCAACTGCTTGTGAAGCTTTCTCTTATGGTCAAGTAGAAGACTATACAGTGAACATTGTTTCTGGTGCTAAAGAATCTGAAATATCCAGAAATGAATCGTCTAGAAATGAAACATCTAGTAATAGTATAACAGATATTAAATTATATCCTAACCCAACATCTTCAATCTTAAATGTAACTTCAGTATCTGAAAATGCTACATTTAGAGTTTACAACCTATTGGGTCAAGTGGTTGAAAAAGGTAAATTATCTGATGGTTCAGTTAATGTTTCTAACATAGGTGCGGGGAACTATATTTTAGAAATTACTGATAAAGAAACAACTTCAATAAAACGTTTTATTAAAAAATAAGAATCCATTATTCCTCACTCATTCCAGAAAAGGATGAGGTGAGAAAATTAAAACTAAAAACTACCTCAAACGAGGTAGTTTTTTTTTGGACCAAATTTGGGAACCTATATCTAGTCTAAATTAGTGTTGTTTTTTTTACAAAAGGATGTTTTGGCATTATAATTGAGGCAATGCTATTAGTATTTCAAAGGGGTGAGCACTTTTCATCCTGTAAATAATTTCAAGAAATATAGAAGGACTAATTCCATAAAAGTGACAATCAAATTATTCAGTTATGTTTAAAAATATAGATGAGCTTATAGATGTAAATTTAAAATTACTATATACATCTAAATCACAATTCATGATGCGAATCAATTTCAAAGATGAATTTGGATATAATCTCAAGAACACTAAGAAGTTTTCTGAAATATTAGACAGTAAAGGTTTGGTGAGACTAGAATCAAGTCAGGGATTTCGCTGTGATTTAACTGATTTTGGTCGTCATGTATTCGAGAATGGAGGATGGATGAAATACATTTCGACAATACAATCATATACTAAATTCAATCCGGTTGCGGATATGAATTCTGAAGTTGAAAAAATAAAACAATTATTTCACAAAAAGCTGATAATTACTAGTTTAGTTGTGTTGGTATTGTGTTTTCTCATCACACTTTTAACGATAGGACTTTTAAAAGGGTTTTAGCATTTTTGATATTCATATTTAATTCAGGTGCCTTATTTTATGATATTTTTATATACTGTTATTTATTTAATTTGAAAATTATAATAGTACATTTGAAATCGGAATATAAATATTTATATAATTATGAGAAAAACACTCTTTTTAATGTTTACTATGATAAGTTTGACCGCAACTGCCCAAAACGTAATGACTCCAGAATTACTGTGGAAGTTAGGACGAATTACCCCATTAGGAGTTTCTAAAGATGGTAAAAATATAGTTTACAAAGTCTCTACACCTTCTGTAGAAGAGAATAAATCCAATTCAAAATTGTACTCAATTCCAGTAAATGGTGGGAATGCAGTAGAAATTAAAGACACAAAAGAAATACTTGCAGATAAAAACATTTCCGCTGATGGAAAATTTATTGTTTATAATGAAGAAGTAAAAGAAGCAAAAGTGTTAGGGAAAGATTATTATCCTAATTTAGAAAAATCAGATGTGCAAATCTACGATGGATTAGATTATCGTCATTGGGACACTTGGAATGTAGGGAAGTTTAATCACGTTTTTTATAAAGAAAATAAAGAAGGAGCTGTTGGAATAGACATCCTAAAAGGAGAAAACTTCGATAGTCCACAAAAACCTTTTGGAGGAGATGAAGATTATATCTGGTCACCAGACAGTAAAAGCATTCTATATGTATGCAAGAAAAAAGCAGGAACTCAATATGCTATTTCTACGGATACAAACATTTATGAGTACAATCTTGAAACCGGGAAAACCATCAATAGAACCGAAGGTAATTTTGGATACGATACTGCGCCTCAGTTCTCACCTTCTGGAGATTTAACTTGGTTGCAAATGAAACGCGATGGTTATGAAGCAGACAAAAACGATTTGATAGTTAGTTTCAAAGGAATGAAAATGAACCTTACGGCTAATTGGGACGGAACAGTAAATAGTTTCAAATGGAGCAATGACGGAAGAAAGATCTATTTTACAGCACCAGTTGATGGAACAGTTCAACTTTTTGAGGTTAACTTTCCAGGTTTGACTAAAATTGCAGTTACAGTAAGACAAATTACAGATGGTATATTTGATGTACATGATTTGGTTGGCTTTTCTGGAGATGATTTGATTGTTACAAGAACAGATATGAATCATGCTGCTGAGATTTTCTCTTATAATCTAAAGAAAAATACATGGAAGCAATTGACTAATGTGAACACTGATACTTACTCAAAATTAGCATTAAGTAAAACAGAGAAGCGTTATGTAACTACAACAGATGGTAAAAAAATGTTGGTATGGGTAATATTGCCACCTAATTTTGATGCTACCAAAAAATACCCAACTCTTTTGTTTTGTCAGGGAGGACCACAATCTCCATTGACACAAGCGTATTCTTTCCGTTGGAATTTTTCATTAATGGCTGCTCAAGGATATGTAGTTGTGGCGCCAAACCGTCGTGGAATGCAAGGTCATGGAGTAGCATGGAACGAGCAAATCAGTAAAGATTGGGGAGGTCAAGTAATGAATGACTATTTATCTGCAATAGATGATGTAGCCAAAGAAAGCTATGTAGATAAAGCTCGTTTAGGTTGTGTTGGTGCTAGTTATGGAGGATATTCTGTGTTTTATTTAGCAGGAATACATAATAACAGGTTTAAAACATTTATTGCACATGATGGAGTGTTTAACACTCAAAGTATGTTTGGAACTACAGAAGAAGTTTTCTTTAATAATTGGGATTTTGGTGGTGCTTATTGGGAGAAAGATAATGCAGCTGCCCAAAAAACATACACTACTTTCAACCCTATAAATTTTGTACAAAATTGGAATACCCCAATATTGATTATACAAGGAGGGAATGATTTTAGAGTAGCGATAGGTCAGTCACAAGAAGCTTTTCAAGCAGCTCAACTTCGTGGAATAAAAAGTAGATTTTTGTATTTTCCAGAAGAAAATCACTGGGTGTTAAAACCTCAAAATGCACAAGTTTGGCAAAAAGAGTTTTACAAATGGTTACAAGAAACTTTGTAAAACCTCAATATATTAATATTTAAGAAATCAATATGTAACAAAAAAATAACTTTGATTACATATTGTAAAACAAAAACATATTTAAGATGTACAAATTTCCAATTAAATCGCTTTTTATTGCAACAACTCTAGTTGTTGGTGTAAATACAATGACGGCCCAAGACGGATTAGTCAATTCTCTAAAAGTAAACGCTAGTGAGAAAAGTGTAGAAAGTTTTAAGTTTACAGATGTAATCAATCTTGCAAACACTTCTATAAAGAATCAAGGATCTTCAGGGACTTGTTGGAGTTATACTACCAATTCATTTCTAGAATCTGAAATGATTAGAATAGGGAAACAACCTGTTGAGCTTTCCCAAATTTTTTCGGCTAGAAATGCTTATGTAGAAAAAGGAAAAAATTATGTGCGTATGCATGGAGCCGTAACACTTGGTGATGGTGGAGAATTGCATGATGTTATTAATATGTACAGAAAATATGGTGCAGTTCCTCAAGAAATATATACTGGATTAAATTACGGTACAAACAAAAACAAGTTTGCTGAAATGTCAGCTTTAACTGAAGCTATGTTGGCGGCAGTTGTGAAGAATCCAAATGGGGAACTAACTCCAAATTGGGAAAAAGCCTATGCAGCTGTTATTGATTCTTATTTAGGTCAAGTTCCGGAAAATTTTACGTATAAAGGAAAAAGTTATACTCCTAAAAGTTTCGCAAAAGAAATAGTAGGGATTAATCCAGATGAGTATGTTGAGTTTGCTTCTTATTCAAATGAGCCATATTATGAAAAAACAATGATGATGGTTCCGGACAACTGGGCTTTTAGTTTGGTTTATAATGTGAAAATGAACGATATGACAACGATCATCGATAACGCATTAAGAAACGGTTATACAGTTGCTTGGGCGTCTGATGTGAGTGAAAAGAGCTTTAGTTGGAAAAATGGTATAGCTTATGTTCCAACAAAAAAGTTTGACGAAATGAACGGTGAAGAAAAAGAAAACATGTTCAACGGTCCAAAACAAGAACTTGAAATCACTGATGAATTGCGCCAGAAAGCATTTGACAACTACCAAACTACAGATGATCATGCAATGCATATTGTTGGAATTGCTAAAGATCAAATGGGTAAAGAGTATTATATCGTGAAAAATTCTTGGGGAGCAACAAATGACTATAAAGGTTATTTATACGTGACTAAGAATTTTGTAAAATACAAAACCACTTCTCTGATGGTAAATAAAGGTGGTGTTCCAGCTGATATCGCTAAGAAAATAGGAGCTTAGTTAAATCTAAGTCTATAATAACAACAGAAACCTCACGTCATTGTGAGGTTTTTGTTTATAATCCTAATTTGAGCTTAGGTAGAGTTTTTAATGAAGTCTACTTAAGAATCTAATTCCATTCATTTTTGTAATTCTTATCTTTGAAAGATGAACAATAAAAAAAGCTATATTCCTATAAAAGTCTTAATCAGCTATCTGGTTTTGGCTGCATTGTTTGTTGGTGTAAGCTGGTTTTTATATTCTGAAAACAGAGGTTTTTCTGAGACAGAGAGTAAAGCTGCCAAGGAGAATAATAAGATTTTAAAAGTTAGTAATTTACTTTCGAATATATATAAAACCGAAAGTTTAGCTAGAATAACGATTCAATCGGATTCAGAAAAGGATTTTAAAAATTATATTTCCAAGACAGATTCCTTAAAAGTGGAGATTGATTCTTTAAAACTATTGGTCACTACTCAATATCAGATTACATTATTGGATAGTGTGAAGCTTTTATTATCCAAAAAAACAAATAATATAAAGGAGCTTAAAAGCATAAAAAATAAATCAAATGATGAAGCGGCACTCAAAAAAGCCATTAATGATTTGACAAAAATGGAATCGTCGCTTAGAAAACTCCAGTTGGAAGATTTTATCAGACATCCGGAAGAATTGGGGAATTATCAGCGAAACGTCCTTAAAAAATATGTTGCTTATCTAAACGAAAATATTCCAGATGATAGTACAAATACATTAAGTAAAAAAGAATCGGATTCGATTATAACGGTATCAAAAACCTTACTTAATGCGGTTAAAAATGCAACTTTAAAAAAGAAGTATACATTAAATTTTGAAGAAAATAAGTTGCTTCAAAATGAACTTTTAATTTCAGATCAACTAAGGAAAGTTTTGAGTATTATCGAAACAGAAATCATTAGAAATACAACAAGAAACTATCTGGAAAAAGAAAGGTCATTAAAACGGAATAATCAAATCGTTACTATAGCGGCAATACTTGGATTGTTCTCAACTTTGTTTTTTTTAATTTTAATCCTAAATGATTTTTCTAAAACGCAATCCTATAAAAAGCAACTTGAGGAAGCCAACAGTACAACTAAAAAATTGCTCAGAAATCGTGAACAGCTTATCTCTACAGTAAGCCATGATCTAAAAACACCATTAAATACAATTGTAGGGTATACTGAGCTTTTAGGGAATTCTGAATTGACAAAAAAGCAATTGTATTTTGCAAAAAACATAAAAGGTTCTTCCGAATACATCACAAAGTTGATTCAGGATTTACTTGATTTTACACAAATTGAAGCAGGAAAAATAACGATTGAGAAACTTCCTTTTTCTTTGTATGACGTTATTAACGAAGTAGCGAAAAGTATTCAATCTGTGTATGAACAAAAGCCAATCCATCTTTCGATTGACATTGAGGAGGTTTTTCAAAATAAAATTATAGGAGATCCATTCCGATTACGGCAAATAGTTACGAATATAATAGGCAACGCCTTTAAATTTACCTCCGAAGGATTTATTAGGATTGAAGTAAAGGCCAATATTGAAAACCATTTTATTACAATCAAAATCGAAGATTCTGGAATAGGAATACAAGAAGATAAACAACAATTAATTTTTGAAGAATTTACTCAAGCCAATAAAAATATTGAGAAAATATACGGAGGGACAGGTTTAGGGCTTACAATTTCAAAAAAAATGGTTGAAATTTTAGGTGGTAAATTGAGTTTAAAGAGTGTTTATGGAAAAGGAAGTATTTTTGAAATTCAACTTCCATTGTTGTTTGATTCATCTCCTTCTTCTGCTTCAAAAAATCCTGTAATCGATCATTCCAGTAATAAGCTGACAGCCGTTGTTGTTGATGATGATATTAATTTGCTGAACTTGACGACCGAAATTTTGCACCAGAATAATTTTAAAGTTTTGTCTTTTAGCAATGCTTTGGCTGCACTTGAAGCACTAGAAAACAACCCGTTTGATTTTATAATTACCGATATTCAAATGCCTGAAATAGACGGATTTCTATTTTTGAAAAAATTAAAAGAGTCAACTATAATAAATTTTGACAAAAAACCAGTTATAGCAATGACTGGAAGAACAGATTTGGAAAGGGAAATTTATATAAAAGCAGGATTTGCAGATGTGATACGAAAACCATATTCTCCAAAAATATTGCTGGAAATTATAGATTCAATTTTGAATAATAATGAGTCACACACATCTACTAATCATGCAATAGAGCAAGGAGAGGATTCAACAAAAAAATATTCGTTAACTTCTTTGAAATTATTTTTATCAAATGAAGAGGGAGCTTTGAAAGAGCTTTTGTTACCTTTTATAACATCTACAAAAGAAAATTTAGTAGTATTAGAAGATGGTATTTCTGAAAAAGATATTTTAAAAGTAAGAGAGACTGCTCATAGAATGGGACCAATGTTTAAACAGATTGAAGCTCATGAAATTGTCCAAATCTTAAGTGATTTGGAGCTTAAGGAATCTTCATTTGAGGAATTGGGTGTTAAATTCAAAATTTTGAAGACAGCAATTGTATCGCTTTTTCTGCTTTTAGAAAAAGAACTAAACTAATTGATATCGTACTGTTTTAATTTATTATATAATGTTTTTCTGTTTATTTTGAGCAATTTAGCTGCTTCAGATTTGTTGTTTTTTGCTTGTTCTAAGGCATTCAAAATGGCTTCTTTTTCATTTTCAAACAAAGAAAAATCATTAGCAGTTCTGTTTTCTGCTTGAAAAACTTCAATTGGGAGCGTGTTTTTTTCAATAAAATCACCTTGGGATAATAGGGTGGCTCTCTTAATAACATTTTGGAGTTCTCTTAAATTTCCAGGCCATCTGTAATTTTCAAAAATAGTCACCACTTCTGGGGAAAACCCAATAATGCTTTTATTTAATTGTTGATTTGCTTTGTCAAGAAAGAAATCTGCAAAAATCATTAAATCTTCATTCCTTTCATTCAGAGAAGGTGATTGAATTGAGAATTCATTGATTCTGTGGTATAGGTCTTCACGAAAGGTTCCTTTCTTTACGGCTTCTCTTAAGTCTTCATTCGTTGCAGTAATTATTCGGATATCAACATTGATTTCTTTATTACTTCCTACAGGTTTTATTTTTCTTTCCTGTAAAGCTCTTAAGAGCTGAATTTGGTTTTCATAAGAAAGATTGCCTATCTCATCAAGGAAAAGGGTTCCTTTATTAGCGGCCTCAAAGCAACCAACTTTGTCATTTATAGCTCCAGTAAAAGAACCTTTTATATGACCAAAAAACTCACTGGCAGCCAATTCTTTTGGAATGGCTCCACAATCAACAGCTATGAAATTGTTGTTTTTTCTAGAGCTATTTTTATGAATGCTTTTTGCAATAACTTCTTTTCCCGTTCCGCTTTCGCCAATAATTAAAACGGACATGTCAGTTGGACTTACAAGTTTAATGTATTCTGCTAATTTTTTTGAAGCGGCAGAAATTCCTAAAACAGTTTCTTCATCTGCAGTCTTTGTTTTGTTATTGTTGTTTGGAATGGTTTCATTCGTCAAATTGGCATTAGGAATTTGCAGTGTATTAGCAATAACAAGCAAAACTTCTTCTGGATTAAATGGTTTAGAAATATAATCTGCAGCGCCATTTTTTATGGCTTTTACGGCAGTATTAACATCAGAATAACCAGTCATTAGAATAACCGGAATGGTAGGGTATGAGCTTTTAAATTCAGACATAAGTTGAATTCCATCGTAATTAGGAAGTCTTAAATCTGTAATTATAAGATCAAAATTTTGATTTTTGATTTTAATTTTTGCTTCTTCTGCTGTAAAAGCAGTCGTAACAGAATAAGATTTTTTTACGAGAAAATTTTCCAACATCTTGCAAAAGGAAACATCATCTTCTATCAATAAAATTTTTGACATGGGTATAACTTTATTTGCTAAAGTAAAGTTATTAAAATTAGTTATTCATAATAAACTTATAAAAAAAGAGGAGAGAGATTCAATTAATCTCTCTCCTCTTCAGTCTGAATGATAGATTTCTCCAACTTATTTTTTTGTTAGGTTACCAGTTGCATCTGTGTAAACAGTAGATTTCTGGTCACCAACTTTTATATCAAGTTTGTATTCTTTTTTTTCATTGATATAAGCTTTTTCAATAACCGCTTCAGGGTTAGCAGTTTTTATGGCTAACATTACGGAACTTGGTACTTCTTCTAATTTGATTTCTGTGTATTTTTCTTCAGTTGTTTGTGCTTTAACAATTGTTTTTGTGGCTACAGAAGTTTGTGCAAATGTGGAGAAACTTCCCAAAATGATTGCTGCTGATAAGATTAATTTTTTCATGATAATTGTTTTTTTAAATGATTTAATAGAGTTGTTTGTTTTGTATGATTATTTTTTTATCCAGTTTCCAGAGGCATCGGCATATAGGGCTCCTGCTTTTTCGCCAACTTTGATTTCTAGTTTGTATTCTTTTTTCTCGTTTATATAAGCTTTGTCAATTATAGCAGTTGGATACGCTTTTACTAATGCTTTTTTTACTGTTTCTGGTACTTCTTCAACTTTAATCTCAGTATATTTTTCTTGAATAGTTTGAGTTGTTTGTTCAGCTTTTGCTTGTTCCGTTTTTGGTTGAATAGATTGTTGTGCGAATGTTGATAAACTTCCTAAAAGGATTGCGGCTGATAAGATTAATTTTTTCATAGTAATAGGTTTTTTAATTTTTACATTTTACTTAATGAAATTATTATGCCAACTTATTTAATTTGTTTCTTATTTGTATAGTATGTTGATTTGTAGATGTTTGCAAAAATGTTTGAAATTTTAGATTCACAAAAAGTGTGTATTTTGTAATAGCAATTGGGTAAATTTTACACACTTTTTTCAGATTGCAACAAAAAAAGCCTTACGGTTGTGTAAGACTTTTTGATTTATCGGGACTTAATTGTCTTTTTGTTTACAAATGATTTTAATCTACGACTGTGAAAAGGATTACTTTATCAATTTTTTTGTTCAGCTAAGGGCAAAAAAAATCCCATTCATTCGAATGGGATTTTTTATTTGATTTATTCAGGATCATTCATTTTAAAATCATCCATGAAAGCGGTGGTATAATCACCTAAGATATATTTAGGGTCATCCATTAACTGTCTGTGAAACGGAATGGTTGTTTTTATTCCTTCAATAACAAATTCATCTAATGCTCTTCTCATTTTACTAATAGCTTCTTCACGAGTTTGGGCAGTAGTAATCAATTTTGCAATCATTGAATCGTAATTAGGCGGAATTGTATAACCTGAGTATACGTGTGTGTCTAAACGAACACCATGACCACCTGGCATATGAAGTGTAGTAATTTTTCCTGGAGAAGGTCTAAAGTCGTTAAAAGGATCTTCAGCATTAATACGACATTCTATAGCGTGTAATTGTGGCAAATAGTTACGACCGGAAATTGGCACACCGGCAGCTACTAAGATTTGCTCACGAATTAAGTCGTAATCTACTACTTGTTCAGTAATAGGGTGTTCTACTTGGATACGAGTATTCATTTCCATGAAGTAAAAGTTTCTGTGTTTGTCAACCAAAAACTCAACTGTTCCAGCACCTTCGTATTTTATATATTCTGCAGCTTTTACAGCAGCTTCTCCCATTTTAGAACGCAACTCGTCTGTCATAAATGGCGAAGGAGTTTCTTCGGTCAATTTTTGGTGACGACGTTGAACTGAACAATCTCTTTCTGAAAGGTGGCATGCTTTACCATAAGAATCACCAACGATTTGAATTTCGATATGACGAGGCTCTTCAATTAGTTTCTCTAGGTACATTCCGTCATTTCCAAATGCGGCAGCTGATTCTTGACGAGCTCCTTCCCAAGCTTTTAATAAATCTTCTGGAGCCCAAACAGCACGCATCCCTTTTCCTCCACCTCCAGCAGTTGCTTTTAGCATGACAGGGTATCCGAATTGATTGGCTAATTCAGCGGCTTGTTCAAAAGATTCTAGAATTCCAACTGAACCTGGAACGCAAGGTACACCAGCTTCAATCATAGTTGCTTTCGCAGAAGCTTTGTCTCCCATTCTATCAATCATTTCTGGAGATGCGCCTATGAATTTTATGTTGTGCTCTTGACAAATTTTAGAAAATTTCGCATTTTCAGACAAAAATCCGTATCCAGGATGAATTGCATCTGCATTTGTGATTTCTGCAGCAGCAATAATATTGGACATTTTTAAGTAAGACAAATTACTTGGTGGTGGTCCTATACAAACGGCTTCATCTGCAAATTTTACATGTAAGCTTTCAGCATCTGCAGTAGAATAAACGGCTACAGTTTTGATACCCATTTCCTTGCATGTACGAATAACACGAAGTGCTATTTCCCCTCTATTTGCTATTAGTATTTTTTTAAACATTTTTTTTCAATTAGATAATTAGACAATTAGATAATTAGTTTTTTGATTTGATTTTTAAATCAAATCTGCAATCTAAAATCTGTAATCTAAAATTATGATGGATCTACTAAGAATAAAGGTTGGTCAAATTCTACAGGAGACATATCGTCTACTAATATTTTTACAATTTTACCAGATATTTCAGATTCAATTTCGTTGAATAACTTCATTGCTTCAATAACACAAAGTACATCTCCTTTTGCGATAGAGTTACCTACTTCAACAAATACTGGTTTGTCTGGAGATGGTTTTCTATAAAAAGTACCAATGATTGGAGATTTTATAGTGATATAGCGTGAGCTTTCTGCAGCAGCTGGTGCTTCTGGAGTTGCAGCTGCAACTGGAGCAATTTGTTGAGGAGCTACAGCTTGTGGAAGTGCACCTTGAGCAGGTATGTGTTGTACATAAGTTGTCTCAGTAGTACTTCCTTCTAAAGTAGTTCTGATGGTGATTTTAACATCATCCATTTCTAATTTTACTTCTGCAACACCTGAATTTGCTACAAATTTGATTAGATTTTGAATTTCTTTTAAATCCATAATTATTTTTTTTAGTTTAAATTATTTTTTATCGTAAGCCCATGTTAGGTAAATGGATCCCCAAGTAAAACCACCGCCAAAAGCGGCAAAAATGATAGTATCACCTTTTTTGAATAAATGCTCAAAATCATGTAACACTAAAGGTAAAGTTGCAGATGTAGTATTTCCGTATTTTTCAATATTCATTAATACTTTTTCATCTTCTAAATTCATTCTATGAGCAGTAGCGTCTATAATACGTTTGTTTGCTTGATGAGGGACTAACCAGCTAACATCTTCATTAGTTAAATTGTTTCTTTTCAAAATCAATTCACTTGCATCTGCCATGTTTGTAACTGCATATTTAAAAACGGTTTTACCATCTTGGATGATATTGTGCATATTGTTGTTTACCGTATCTAAAGAAGTAGGAAGAATAGAACCTCCAGCAGGAATTTTCAAGAAATCACGACCTACGCTATCACTGCGTAAATACTCGTCTTGTAAACCGTAACCTTCATAATTAGGTTCGAATAATACAGCACCGGCTCCGTCACCAAAAATAATACAGGTTGAACGATCTTTATAATCTACTATTGAAGACATTTTATCTGCTCCAATAAGTAATACTTTTTTATATCTTCCAGATTGAATATAAGCAGCGGCAGTTGACATTCCGTATAAGAAACTAGAACAAGCGGCTTGTAAATCGTAAGCAAAAGCATTGGTAGCACCTATTTCGGTAGCTACATAAACACCTGTTGCTGCAACTGGCATATCTGCTGTTGCAGTTGCCATGAGTATTAAATCTATTTCTAGGGGGTCAATATTTGCTTTGGATATTAAATCTTGTGCAGCTTTTATAGCTAGAAATGAAGTTCCCTTGTCTGCGTCTTTAAGGATTCTTCTTTCTTTAATTCCTGTGCGTGAAGTTATCCATTCGTCATTAGTGTCGACCATGGTTTCTAGCACTTTATTCGAAAGAACAAAGTCTGGAACATAACCTCCAACTGCGGTAATTGCGGCTGTAATTGTACTCATTGAATGCGATTATTTATTATCAAATGTTGCCATTTGAAAAATTTTTAAAAGACTTTAAAATTACAATAAAAAAAACTAAACTAGCTGTCTTAGTGTTTCTTATTTACGGAAAATTATAAACAACAAAAAAAACTCTCACAAGGTGAGAGTTCCAGTATTATTTAGAAAAATGTATTATGCAAGAGCTACAGATTTATCTATAACAACTTGTCCTCTGTAGTACATTTTACCTTCATGCCAGTAGGCTCTGTGGTATAAATGAGCTTCTCCAGTGATTGGACAAGTAGCGATTTGAGCTACAGTAGCTTTGTAATGAGTTCTTCTTTTATCTCTTCTAGTTTTCGAGGTTTTTCTCTTAGGATGTGCCATTTTACTATATTATTTATCCGTTAATAGTTGCTTTAATTTGTCCCATCGTGGGTCAATATTTTCTTCTTTTTCTTCTTTTTTGTTTTCTTTCTTTTGTTCTTTAATTGTTAGTTCATTCAGTTTTGTCAAAGCTTCTGTTTTTAAACTTCCATCTTTGATTCCTGGATGTACTCGTTTTAGTGGTATAGAAAGCACGATCATTTCATAAATGTACTGTGCAATGTCTATTTCAAATTCACCAAAAGGCAAAATCAATAACTCTTCGTTGTCATTATTGAAAACTTCGCCAAATCGAACAATTAACTTTATGTTTCCTTTTATAGGCATGTCAAAATCTTCACTTGTAAGATCGCATGGGACATTTATCGTACCAACATGTTTAAAACTTAGTTCTAACATGTTACTTCTTTTTTCTAAAACTACATTTACTCTGATGTCTGAATTTTGAAATTCATTATAATCAAAGATTTCAAAGAACGCGTTATTTATTTGATACTCAAATTTATGTTTGCCTAGCTTCAATCCTACGAAAGGAATTACATATTCTTTTGTCTTGCTCATTTCAACAACAATTTGCCCTAAACTTCGGGAGTGCAAAGATATAAAATAAATGTAAATCTAATAATGTTATTCACGTTTTTTTGTTTATAACTGTTTTTCTTTTGTTTTTAGGGGTTTTTGGCTTATTTCTGCGTATTGATTTCTTGAGTTATAAACATCAATTGCAAGATAAACCGCCTCTTTGAAAGAATTATAGTCGGCTATGTTTTTTCCAGCGATATCATAAGCGGTTCCATGATCAGGTGAAGTTCTGATTTTATTTAGACCAGCAGTATAATTTACCCCATTGCCAAACGAAAGTGTTTTGAATGGTATTAATCCTTGATCGTGATAGGTTGCTACAATGGCATCGTATTTTTCATATTGATTGCTTCCAAAAAAGCCATCTGCGGCGAAAGGGCCAAAAACTAAAGTTCCTTTATCGAACATTTTTTTTAATGCAGGCTTTAAAATTACGTCATCTTCTGTGCCAATTACTCCTCCATCGCCACAATGAGGATTTAAGCCCAGAACTGCAATTTTAGGTTTGTTGATACTGAAATCCTGAATCAGACATTGTTTTATGGTTTCAATTTTTTTGAAAATTAGTTCTTCTGTCAGATGTGATGCTACTTCATTAAGGGGAATGTGATCTGTTAATAATCCAACTCTTAAATTGTCATTTACCATTAGCATCAAAGCATCGCCTTCTAATTCTTGGTTTAAATAATCTGTATGACCTGGAAATTTGAAAGTGTCAGATTGAATATTGTATTTATTTATCGGAGCAGTTACTAATACATCAATAGTATTTTCTTTTAAAGCTTTGGTTGCTGCAACAAAGGATTTTATAGCGTATTGGCCTACTTTGTCATCGTTGGTTCCAAGGTTTAAATCGATTCCTTCCTTCCATAAATTAAATACATTGACTTTTCCAATTACAATTTGGTCTAATTTATCTATGCCGTGAAGTGGTACTGTGGACTCGAGATTTTTTCTAATAAAAGATAGTATTTTTACATTGGCAAAAATAACGGGGGTGCAAAGTTCCAGCATTCGAGAATCCTCAAATGTTTTAAGGACGACCTCGCTTCCAATACCGTTTAAATCTCCTATTGAAATTCCAACGATTATATTTTCTGCTTTTTTCATAATGCTCTCTAGTTATTTATTGCTAATTTTGAACTGCAAATTTAGTAAAATAAAACAAGAAATGTTTACAGGAATTATAGAAACCCTAGGGGTTGTTCAAGAGGTTAAAAAAGAACAAGATAATATTCATATTACTATAGATTCTTCTATCACTGGAGAGTTGAAAATTGACCAAAGTGTGGCTCATAATGGGGTGTGTTTAACAGTTGTTGCTATTGCGGATCATTGTTATACGGTAACGGCAATAGGTGAGACGATTAAAAAGACGAACCTTGGGTATTGGCAAGTTGGGGATAGTGTAAATCTGGAAAGAGCAATGAAGTTGGGTGATCGTTTAGATGGTCATATTGTGCAGGGACATGTAGATCAAATAGGTACTTGTGTGGCTGTTGAGGAAACTAATGGGAGTTGGGCTTATACTTTTGAGTATGATCCGTCATTACAGAATATTACTATCGAAAAGGGGTCAATTACTGTTAATGGCGTGAGCTTGACAGTGGTGGATTCTGGAAAAAATGAATTTAGTGTAGCAATAATTCCATATACTCATGAATATACCAATTTTAAGAATTTTGTGGTTGGCACAAAAGTTAATCTAGAGTTTGATGTTATTGGGAAATACGTTTCCAGATTGTATAGTAATAAATAATTTCATTTTAAGAAACTACAAAAAAGTAAAACGTCAATTGTATTTATATTGACGTTTTACTTTTTTGTAAATGTTTATAAATTGAATATATGCCAAATAATGAGGCTGTAAGTGTTAAAATTGCAAGGTTTTCATCAATAGGTAATGGAGGAGGGTCACCAATTCCGTTAGGTCCATTAGGGGCTGGTGGAGCAGGCGCAGCAAATCCGCTAATGCTCAAAAGCAAAAGGAATGCCGTAGTAAAGGTCTTGTTTAAGAAAGTCTTCATGTTTTTATAATAATGATAAATCAATTTTATTAAATAATAACAGAATCTTTTTACTTAAAAACTCCTAACATTATAAAATCAATGCCGCGAAGTTATAGATATATATTTTGAAGGGCAAATGATAATTGCCTAAAATGCTTATTTTAACGATAAAATTTATCTTTTTAAGTTGTAATTAATCTAATCCCTACAAAAACAGCAAGATAGATTTGGCTTATAATGTCTAGCGAAATGAAGCAACTAAGTTACTGCTTTTTTTTAAAACAAAATACAGATTATGGTGTGTTCTAATCAGGATTACGATGAATTGTATGTTTTTTTGGTTTAAGTGTATAAGTGATGGATTTGTCTTGGTTGTAACAAAAAATAAACCCCTCAATATCAGTTGATATGAGGGGTCTTTTGTGGTCCCACCTGGGCTCGAACCAGGGACCACCTGATTATGAGTCAGGTGCTCTAACCAACTGAGCTATAGGACCGGTTAAGAGTTTGCAATATTACTACAAATTTTTTATTGCTACAAGTATTTTTACAGTAGATTTTTAAGTAGTTTAGAGATTGGAGTTAAACTATTCTGAAAATGACTGATTATGAATTGACTAAATTTTTAATTTTCTTTATTTTATTTCCTGACACAATTCAATTAATACACCATTAGTGCCTTTTGGGTGTAAAAAAGCGACTAATTTGTTGTCGGCTCCTTTTTTTGGGGTTTCATTTAGGATAGTAAAACCTTCTGATTTGAGGCGCTCAATTTCGGAAAGGATGTCTTCTACATCAAAAGCGATGTGGTGAATTCCTTCTCCTTTTTTTTCTAGGAACTTAGCTATTGGACTTTCGGGATTGGTGGCTTCGAGTAGTTCTATTTTATTAGGACCGTTCATGAAGAAAGATGTTTTTACACCTTCGCTGACAACTTCTTCTTGTTTGTAGGCTGGTGCGCCAAAGAGTTTTTCGAATAGCAAATTGGATACTTCAAGGTTTTTGACAGCGATGCCAATGTGTTCTATTTTTCTCATTGTGTGATATTTTGTGTTTTTATTTTTTAAATATTTTCAAAAAAGAGCTACTGTTTCTCTTTAGCCCTGATGGAAGTGGCATCTCCCGATTTAGAAAAACAAGGCTTTTGCCGTAGTTTTTGTTAATTGGGAATATAGCGGACAGCAGGAACTTTGTCTCCTGAAAAATGCCTGACATTTTGCTCCTAAATCATAAAACAAATATAAAAAACTTTATGAGTTTATGACTTTGTAAGGTGGTCTCTCAAAAAAATAGTATTTTTGCACTATGGAAACAAATAGACAGAAAAAAATAGGCGGGGTTATCCAAAAAGATTTGGTTGACATTTTGCAAGGTGAAGTGAGAAAAAATGGAATTACGAATTTGATAATTTCAGTATCCAAAGTTACGGTGACTACAGATTTGTCTGTAGCAACTGTGTATTTAAGTATTTTTCCTCAGGAAAAAGCAAAGGAAACGTTGCAAGCAATTAAGACCAATTCGACTTTGATTAAGCATGATTTATCGCAAAGAGTACGTTTGCAATTGCGTAGAGTGCCAAATTTGGTTTTCTTTATTGATGATTCTTTAGATTATATCGAGAAGATTGACAATGCTTTGGCAAATAAAGAAAATCCAATTGAGAATAGAGATCTTTTGGAAAAACGCAGACATTCATAGATTTGAATTTTCCTCTTTACATAGCCAAACGATATATTTTTAGCAAAAGTAAAAATAATGCTATCAATATTATTAATCGTATTGCCAGTATGGGGATTATTGTGGGAGCAATGGCATTGTTTGTCGTGCTCTCAGTTTTTACGGGGTTGAAGGAATTTAGTCTTTCGTTTACGAATGATATTGATCCCGATCTTAAAGTAACCAGTACACTTGGAAAATCTTTTTTTATTGTACCAAAACAGGAAGAAGAGATTAAGAAAATTGAAGGTGTAGCATCCTATTCGAAGATTGTTGAGGAAAGGGTGTTGTTTACTTTTAATGGAAAACAAGAAGTTACTTATCTAAAAGGTGTTGATTCTACTTTTAGCACTGTTAGTGATTTTAATAAAAAATTATACAACGGGCAATGGCTGAAACCAAACACGTATCAAGTGGTAGTGGGATATGGTATTGCTCAAAAGTTCTCAATGGGCTTGCTAGACTATAACAATGCTTTTGAAGTTTTTGCTCCTAAACCAGGAAAGGGTGCTATTGAAAATCCAGCTCAAGCGTTTAATTCGACCGATGTTTTTCCGGTTGGGATTTATGCGATTAGTGAGGATTTAGACTCTAAATATGTTTTTGCAGATTTGGGTTTAGCACAGGAATTATTAGAATATAAAACTAATCAGGTTTCTGGTCTTGAAATTAAATTAAAAAAAGGAGCTGATGAAAGTGCTGTTATTGGTAAATTGAAGTCTATTTTTGAAAATAAAATTACCATAAAAAATAAAGAGCAACTGAATGAGGCTTTATATAAAATGTTGAATACAGAGAATATAGCGGTGTATTTGATATTTACTTTGGTGATTATTGTGGCTCTTTTTAATTTGATTGGGGCGCTTATTATGATGATTTTGGATAAGAAAGGAAACCTCAAAACACTTTTTAATCTAGGAACTGCCATCAAAGATTTGCGTAATATATTTTTGCTGCAAGGTACTTTGTTGAGTGTCTTTGGAGGGATTATAGGATTGTTATTAGGAATTGTTTTTGTGTTATTGCAACAACAATATCAATTGATTATGATAACGCCTACACTGGCTTATCCGGTGGTTTTTACCCTCGAAAATGTAGGGATTGTTATGGCAACGATTGTTACACTTGGGTTTATTGCTTCGCTAATTGCTAGTAGCCGTGTGAGCAAGAAGTTGTTGGATTAGAACTGCGTTACAAGAAATGGAGATGCACTACTGTGCGTCTTTATACAACCTCATAATCTGCATAGGCTTCTTTTATCTCATCTAAATGAGCAAATAATTCTTCCGGACGGTCTAGGGTAACTAATTTTTGTCTGAATGTTTTAAAAGAATGAATTCCTTTGAAATAATTGGTATAGTGAGGTCTCGTTTCTACAATTCCGAGTCTTTCTCCTTTCCATTCCATAGCCCAAGTGAGGTGATTTCTCACTGCTTCGACTCTATCTGCAACGGTTGGTTTTGCTAAATGTTCCCCTGTCTTAAAGTAATGTTTAATTTCGTTAAAAATCCATGGGTAACCAATGGCAGCGCGACCTATCATAATTCCGTTGATACCATATTCATTTTTATAATGCAATGCTTTTTCAGGAGAATCAATATCTCCATTTCCAAAAATAGGCATTGTGATTCTAGGGTTGTTTTTGACACGGGCAATATGAGACCAGTCAGAATGGCCTTTGTACATTTGGGCGCGGGTTCTAGCGTGAATACTCAAAGCAGCAACACCAATATCTTGTAAACGCTCGGCTACTTCGTCTATATTTATGGAGTTGTCGTCCCAACCCAAACGTGTTTTTACAGTAACTGGTAAGTGTGTACTATCAATAACGGCTTTGGTTAAACGAACCATTAAATCTACATCTTTAAGAACTCCGGCACCAGCACCTTTGCAAACGACTTTTTTAACTGGGCAACCAAAATTGATGTCTATTAAATCAGGATTTACAGTAGACACTATTTTAGATGATAAAGCCATTGCTTCTTCGTCTCCTCCAAAAATTTGGATTCCTACAGGTCTTTCGTAATCGAAGATGTCTAATTTCATTCGACTTTTGATGGCGTCACGAATCAACCCTTCTGAGGAAATAAATTCAGAGTACATTAAGTCGGCACCATGTGCTTTACACAAACGGCGAAACGGAGGGTCGCTCACATCTTCCATAGGTGCTAACAGTAGGGGGAATTCGGGTAATATAATGTTGCCAATCTTAATCATCGTCCTTAAATTTTTTGCAAAATTACATTTTTTCAATGAAAGGATAAAAGACTTAATGATAATAGATAGGTAAGAGGGTGATTTTGAATACTATTTGAGTCAAATGGAGGGAATATGTATTACAATTTGGAAAGACTTTAGTCAAATGCTTGAGTTTCCTATTTTGAAACTTTGAAACTGCTGAATTTAGATTATATTTGCAGATTAATTGTCACTTTAAGGCGTTTGCGTGAGATTTGCTTCGCCAATTCGCTATCGATAGGGTGAGATTAAGAGGAGAACAGCCAGTGACTGTTCGGAATAACATAGATATCATTACACATGAAACATATTAGAAATTTTTGCATTATTGCACATATTGACCACGGGAAAAGTACATTGGCTGACCGATTATTGGGTGCAACTCAAACCGTAACAGCTCGTGAAGAAAAAGCGCAATTGCTTGACAATATGGACTTGGAGCGTGAACGTGGTATCACGATCAAGAGTCACGCCATACAAATGGAATATAAGTATAAGGGAGAAGAATACATCTTAAACCTAATCGATACTCCGGGTCACGTGGATTTCTCCTATGAGGTTTCTCGTTCTATTGCCGCTTGCGAAGGAGCGTTATTGATTGTTGATGCTGCACAGAGTATTCAGGCGCAAACAATTTCTAACTTGTATTTGGCTTTGGAGAATGATTTGGAAATTATTCCTGTTTTGAACAAAGTAGATCTACCAAGTGCTAATCCAGAAGAAGTAAGTGATGATATTATTGATTTACTGGGATGTAAATTAGAAGATATTATACATGCTTCAGGTAAAACTGGTTTTGGTGTAGAAAATATATTGGCTGCGATTATCGAAAAAATTCCAGCTCCAAAAGGGAACAAAGAAGAACCTTTACAAGCTTTGATTTTTGACTCTCATTATAACCCGTTTCGTGGAATCGAAGTTATTTTTAGAGTTATGAATGGGGAGATAAAGAAAGGGCAAAAAATAAAATTCATGGCTACTGGCAATGAATATTTTGCCGATGAAGTGGGAACATTGAAATTGAATCAAGTTCCTAAAAATGTAATTTCGACAGGAGATGTTGGGTATTTGATTTCTGGAATTAAAGAAGCCAAAGAAGTAAAAGTAGGGGATACGATTACCGATGCCAAAACGCCTACAACTAATATGATTACTGGTTTTGAAGATGTAAAACCAATGGTATTTGCAGGGATTTATCCTGTAGATACAGAGGATTATGAGGATTTGCGTTCTTCTATGGAAAAACTGCAATTGAATGATGCTTCTTTGGTATTTGCTGCTGAGAGTTCAGCTGCTTTAGGGTTTGGTTTCCGTTGTGGATTCTTGGGAATGTTGCACATGGAGATTATCCAGGAGCGATTGGAGCGTGAGTTTGACATGACAGTAATCACGACGGTTCCTAACGTTTCGTATTTGGCTTACACCAAAAAAGAACCGGAAACAGCTATAGTGGTTAACAATCCATCTGATTTACCGGAACCATCAAAATTAGATAGAGTTGAAGAGCCTTTCATTAAAGCAACAATAATCACGAAAGCTGACTTTGTTGGGAACGTTATGAGTTTGTGTATTGAAAAACGCGGATTGATTACCAACCAAACATATTTGACAACTGAGCGTGTAGAATTGAATTTTGATATGCCATTAGCTGAAATTGTATTCGATTTTTATGATAGATTGAAAACGGTTTCTAAAGGATATGCTTCCTTTGATTATTCTCCGATTGGAATGCGTACCTCAAAATTAGTAAAACTGGATGTGTTATTGAATGCGCAATCTGTTGATGCACTTTCAGCTTTGATTCATGAGGATAATGCGTATAACATCGGAAAGAAAATGTGCGAGAAATTACGTGAGTTGATTCCGAGACAGCAATTTGACATTCCGATTCAGGCGGCGATTGGTGCTAAAATTATTGCCCGTGAAACGATAAAAGCCTTACGTAAAGACGTTACTGCCAAATGTTATGGAGGAGATATTTCCCGTAAACGTAAATTATTGGAAAAACAGAAAAAAGGTAAAAAACGTATGCGTCAAGTAGGAAACGTAGAAATCCCACAAGAAGCGTTTATGGCGGTTCTTAAATTGAACGATTAAAAGATTTTAAGATTAAATAATTCAAAACCTGATGACGAAAGTTGTCAGGTTTTTTTGTTTGAATTGTAATCTAAATACTTTTCTAAAACAGTATCTTTGACAGAAAAGGTTACTATTATGCTTGATGAAGCCCCAAAGCGGTTTGACCGAATCGTAGCAATTCTCATCCAATTGCAATCCAAAAAAATAGTAAAAGCTCAAGAATTGGCAGATCGTTTTGAAGTCAGTTTAAGAACAATCTATAGAGATATTAGAACGTTAGAAGCTTCTGGAGTGCCAATTTATAGTGAAGCAGGAGTTGGTTATGCCTTAATGGATGGCTACAGATTGCCGCCTGTAATGTTTACTCGAGAAGAAGCCAGTAGTTTTATTGCTGCAGAAAAATTAATGCAGAAATTTACCGATACAACTCTTGGGAATTATTATGCCTCGGCTATGTACAAATTAAAAGCCGTGCTTAGAAGCGATGATAAAGACTGGGTTTCAAATATTGAGTCTAGTGTTGTAATGCAATCATCGGAGAAGCTTTTTAATGAGAAATCCCCAAATACTTTAGCCACTCTTTTTGAAAGCATTGCCGAAAAAGCACAAGTCATTCTTTCGTATGAGGCTTTTGATTCAAATGGAATTACTGTGCGGCATATAGAGCCTGTTGGTGTTTTTCACGATCATAACAATTGGTATATGTTGGGTTATTGTCATTTGCGTAAAGATTATAGACAATTCCGTGCAGATCGTGTTCACGGAATCAAAAAAACAGAAATTCCTTTTTCATTAGAACATAACTCATTAGAAACTTTTTTGGATAAAAATAAAAATGTTTCAACTACCAAAGTCCGTATTCTCGTAGATAAAAAAATAGCACAATATCTAAAGCACGAGAGAAAATATCATGGTTTTGTTTCTGAAAAAGAAATAGAAGATAAAATCGAAATGACTTTTATGTCACAAGATATTAAAGAAGGTTTTTCGCGTTGGTATTTGACGTTTGGAGATTATGCCACAATACAGGAACCAGAAAGATTAAAAGAAAGAATTCTAGAATTGTTGGAAATAAACAAAAGCAGAGTTCTTTAAAAAAAACAATCCTAAAAATGATTTTAGTCATTCTCAGGATTGTTTAATTTTTTGAAAATAGTAGAATTAATAAATTTGCCTATTTAGGTGCATTCACTACGTTATAAAAATTGTAGTCAGTATTTGTTGCATCAGTAATACCAAAGTTTCGCCCAATAGTAACTATTTGTCCTCTATGATAGGTTCCGTGGTTTATGACTTGTAATAGGTAATCGTATTTTGGCAATTCACATTGAAACCAAGGGTTATCAATTTTAATTTTTTTTGCCAATTCTTCTTCAGATAATGATTTAATAAGTGTCGCCAAATGAGTTGATCTGTTTAATAATCCCTTCAGTATTTCCTCCGTTACTAATTCGACGTTATCTCTTTTGTCAAATTCTGAGGTTTCGGCTATTATAGAAAACCAATATTCTTCGGTAGCCCAAATGTGATTAAGTGTTTTAATAATGCTAGAATAACTTGAAGGAAGTTCTTTATGAAGCAATTCATCAGATTTTGTAGAAAGCCAGTTGGCAAATTGTTGATTGGCCCATAGATTGTAGTCAGCATAATTAGTCATTAATTTTTTTAGGCTCATGATTTTTTTTATTTGATTGATAATTGAAAATTGATTGTTTTAACGTTTTTGTTTTTTTAGAGTACTACTTACTCTCTTTCCCAGAAAAAAGGAGGTTCAATACCTAATGCTCGCAAATATACGTAACCTTGTCCTCTATGATGTACTTCATTATCAATAAAGTATAAAATATTGTGAATGATTGGAAATTCATATTGCCCAAAAAGGTTAAAGGTCTCACCAAAATCTTCGATAGCTAGTTTTTGCCAGTTTTCATTGATTTCTTCTGTGGCTTTATCCCATCTTTCAAGATATTGGGATTTGGTAGTTAATTCTTCTGTATCTTTTTCGCTAAAAGGTTGACTGTCTCGATTAACAATTCCTTTCAAGGCTGGTGAAGCAATTGATAAAAGTTCATTTGTCAGTTTCGAAAAAGGACGCAATCCAGCGATTGAAAATTCAAAAAAATCTTTTTCTGGAAAAGCTTCAATGACACGACGTGTTAATGCACGATGTCCTTGCCAATGTTTTAATAGATCTTCTGGAGTAATAACTTGAGCAGCTAATGTTTTCATAATTTTAAAGTTTTGTTTTTTTACTTCTCCAAAATTAAATAGGGCTGGTGACAACAGTTTGTCAGTAGTAATTTTATTTTATAATTTTTTTGAAGTTTTTAATCTATTTAGGGGTGAAATCAGTAAAAGTCCCCGTGATTCAAGGCGGATATTTCTTTGTATATTTGCAATCTCAAAACAAAGAAAAAAATGATCGAAGATAAAAATCCGCAACGAACCAGTATAGCGCAACTAGGTGAATTTGGTTTAATAGACCATTTAACAAAGAACTTCAAAATCAATCAGCTTTCTACGCTAAAAGGAATTGGGGATGATGCAGCCATATTAGATTTCAAGGAAAAGAAAGTTGTTGTTTCTACAGATTTGTTGATTGAAGGTGTGCATTTTGATTTGGCTTATGTGCCCTTGAAACATTTGGGATATAAAGCTGTTGTGGTGAATGTATCTGATATTTGCGCCATGAATGCTAAAGCAACTCAAATTACAGTTTCTATAGCGGTATCCAATCGTTTTCCATTAGAAGCATTAGAAGAGCTGTATGAAGGGATTGCCCACGCAGCCCAAGAGTATAAAGTAGATCTAATAGGTGGTGATACAACTTCTTCTCAAAAAGGATTGATCATTAGTATCACAGCTATTGGGGAAGCTGATGAAAATGAAATTGTCTATAGAAATGGCGCAAAACAAACCGATTTATTGGTAGTTACTGGTGATATCGGAGCTGCATATATGGGATTGCAAGTATTAGAAAGAGAAAAACAGGTTTTTCAAGTGAATCCTAATTCACAACCTGATTTAGATGCTTATACATATTTGATTGAGCGACAACTAAAGCCAGAAGCGCGTAAAGATGTACGTACCTTGTTGCATGCTTTAGAAATAAAACCTACATCTATGATTGATATTTCAGATGGATTGTCTTCTGAGATTATGCATTTATGTAAACAATCTGGGGTAGGTTGTAATTTATATGAAGATAAATTACCAATAGACCCTCAATTTATAAATGTTTGCGAAGAATTTAATATTGATAGTACAACAGTAGCCATCAATGGAGGTGAGGATTATGAATTGCTTTTTACCATTGCGATAGAGGATTTTGATAAGATAAAAGGGAATCCAAATTTCAGTATTATTGGTCACATGACTCAAGAAAGTGAAGGAGTACATTTAATTACTCGAGCCAATACCAAAATTGCTTTAAAAGCGAGAGGTTGGGATGCTATACGTGAATAGATACTTTGAAAGAGATCTTTTCTTAGACAGAGAGTATTAAAAATAGAAAAGACACTTATTTAAGTGTCTTTTTTTGTTTTTTAATTGATTTAGAAAATAATGCCTTTGCTTTTGGCTTCTCTTACTAATTCTATATCACTTCCGCCATCAATTTTAAATAACTCTTTTAATTGAATTTTTCTTCGTTCTATGGCGCTTAGAGAGATTGGTATGTATTGGGTTATCTCTCTAGTTTTGGTTCCCTTAGAGATGTGAAATAAAATTAGTTTGTCAAACTGATCAATTCCATCGATGTCATTTTCAATATGGCTTGACATTTTGATTATTGAATGACTGTAATAGATTTCACCTTTTAATACTTTGTCAAAACCAAAAATCAATTCGTCAAATGTCAAATCATTTTTTATGACTAGACCAGTAGGGTTAATAGTGTCTATTATGTTTTTTATTTTAAGCAATTCAGTATACATGGTGAGCAAAATAATTTTGCAATTGGGCATTATTTCCATGATTAGCTTTGCTAAATCTTCACCGGATTGGATCCCTTTTTCTGGAAAAGCAGGCATGCTAATGTCTAAAAAAGCGACATCAAAAGGAAGTACTTCCGGATCTGTTATAATCTCATATCCTGATTCGCAATCTTTACCTTGAGAAAAAGAATATTCATAAAGGTTAGGATTGTATCTTGTAATTGCGTTTTTATAACCATCGATGATAAAGGGATGATCATCTACTATTAAGATATTTTTCTTAATTAATGGCTCTATGTTTGAATCAACTATCATTTTGTTATAGTTTTTTGTATTTCTTCTATCGGCACAATTACTGTTATAGAGGTACCTTCCCCTTTTTTTGATTTTAGCTCCAGTGTTCCATTACATTCTTTCGTGCGTGATTTTATATTTTGTAATCCAATACCTTTTTTGGCTTTGGTTACATTAAAACCGATTCCATCATCAATAATTTTTACAATCAAATCGTTATTCTCTTCAATGATATCAACGTTTATAGCTGTTGCATTTGCATATTTGTTGCAATTTTGTAAAGATTCCTGAAGTATTCGGTATAAATTAATTTTAACGGCATTATCAATCAAATCCCATTTTATCGTTGTGTCAATTTGAAAAGTAAATTCAGATTGATATGTTTTCTTTTGCTCTTCAAATAAATTAGTGACTATTGCTACGAAGTTATTAATCAACTCTGACTTCTCTCTATTTAGATTATGTGAAATCTCACGTATATCTTGTTCTATATTCTTGAGTTCGGTTAAGTAATTTAACCTTTTTTCAATCCCAGAGTCATCCTTAATTTTGTTTAAACTGTCGAGATTAATTCGAACACCAAACATCCTACCCAAAACACCGTCATGTAGTTCTTGCGCAACTCTTTTTTTCTCTTTTATACTATTTATTTCTATAGTATTTTGTTGAGAAATCATTAAGTTGTATATGTCAGTATTGGCTTGTTGTTGCTGTTGCATAAATAATAACTCTCGTTGTTTAACTTTTTGTGCTTTAATGGTATATAGTAATGCGGCAAAAATTGCTAACCCAGCAAAAATAAATAATAATTTTTTGTTCTGATCTTCGAGACTATTGTTTTTGTCTATGATCTCATCAGTTTCATACTCTATTCTAGAGAACTTTTCTCCTATTTTTCGTTCTGCTTTTTGTAAACGATCATTAATATCGATGTACTCTTTAGAATAAGCAGAAGCATTTTTTGGATCTACAATACTCATTTGATTGAGGGATTCCAGAGTACTTCTTAAACGGTTAGAATTCCGAGACAAAGCAAGTGCTTGCTTAGCATATTGAATTGCTTTAAGAGTGTCTTTTTTAGCAGCAAAGTATTCAGACAAATGGGTTTTATTGATGATAACTCCTGAAGTGAGATGTAGACTATCCCTGATTTTAAGAGCTCTGTTAAATTGTTTCAGAACTTCATTAGATTCTTGGAGTTTAAATTTAGAATAAGCCAAATTATCCAATAACATGGCATATAATTTGGGTTTGTCTAAAAATAAATTTTTTTCTTGTAATCCTTTTTGAAAATAGACCTTGGCTTGATTATAATTTTTCAGGTTCAGATATACATATCCTATATTGTTTAAGGAGGTGGCTTTGGACTGGAAATCTAAAGGAATTGATTTATCGTCTAGGCTCTTTAAAGCTTTGTTATGATATTCTAATGCCTTAGTATATTCTTCTTGTTCGTTGTATAAAATACCTAACAGATTGTAGGCCTCGTAAAGTAACTCGTTAGATTTTTCTCTTTTTAGAGCTCGTAAAACTTTGAAAATAGTTATTTCGCTATTGAAAAAATCACTTTCATTGTATTGTAAATTAGCTTTGCTTAATAGTGTTTTGGCAAGATTATAATCGGCAAAACCAAAAATGCAAAAATTGCAAACAGGTTTGACCTCAAAAATACAAAAAGAAAGCTCTCAAATCGAGGATTAAAAGTACAAGAAGATTTTAGACCCGGACCACGAAGATTAAACCGTGATTGCGCTTCTAAACTCTGGAAAAAATTAGTAAAAAAATATTGGCTGGTATTGACCTTGATACATTACGCGAACTTTATGGACATACCTCAAAAATGATGACTATGCGTTATGCCAAAGTAGTAAAAGAAGTTTATCGTAAACAGATTTTGGAAAAAAGTCCAGATTTTTAATTTTATCCTTAACAAGGTAATATCAATGATTAATATTCTTCATCAAAGTCAAAAAATCATTTTGAAAATTGTTTCCTATAATAAAATTATCTACATTCACGTTTTCTTAGGAAAAAACTGTAATAAATACCACTCGTATTACAAAAGCAAAATCATCGTGATAAAATAATAGTTGATTTTTCTAGTAGCATTTAAAAGAATTTACTTTTCCATAGGCAATAAATTTTCCTAATTCTAGTCGATTTATTGATGATTATTGCGTAAATCATTTCGCTTGTTACTTCTGGATAGTAGCTTGATTTTTTTTATGTAATTTCCTAAAATCTGTCTGAATCTTATTAGTACATAATGCTTTGAATTTCAATAATTTCTCATATCAAACTTTTAAATAACTTAACAAAAAAAATGAAAAACAAATTACAAAGAATTGCAAAAGTGGCATTGTGCTGCTTTCTTCTTATTACATTGGGTTGCGAAAATGACAACCCATTGACTGCGGAAGATGCCAAAATGATTGAAGCAAAAAATTGGTTTAATCATTATGAATCTAATGGAATTAATTATGAATTATTTCAGAAAACACAATACGACTGGAATCAAGCAAAAATTACGAAGTCTCAAGATGGAACGGAAACTATTATTGTGCCTATTATTGAATTAAAACAAGATAAAAAAGAAATATGGGAACAGAAATTGTATCTTTATAAATTAGATACTGGTAATTACAAAGCACTCTTGTTTGAAATATATCCTGACAAGAATGCTGAAATAAGCAGTCAAACGATTGATGGAGGAGATTTTAATGGCTATATAACTACTTGGGACATAAAAACGGGGTTTGTAAGAGCTGCTAAATTTGTGGATAATCAGGTTGTAGAAAATGGAATTGCAAAACCACTTTCGATAGACAAAGTTACTGGTAAAGCACCGCCTGTCCTTCCCTGTCAAGATGGGGATTGCAATACTGGCGTCGGCGGCGGAAATCCAATTCCACTAAGACCAGTTATTATAACGGGTCCCAGTACTGGAACTCCGGTAGTATATATGCCGCGTAATCCTGTGACGGGCGGAACAAATACAGGTGGTTTTACTTCACCTAGCGGTGGCGGTGTCGGTGGCGGCGGTGTAACATTAATAATGCCTCCTCCACCAGAAATACCAATTTCTGATATTATAAAATTCTTAAGTTGCTTTAATAAATCTGCAAATGTAAATCTAACTGTTTATGCAGAAAATATGAATTTATCAAACAAAAATGTGGGACATGCATTTATTTCTATCTCACAAGGCAATAATACTATGGTTTTTGGGTATTATCCAAAAAATGGTGGAGGTCAAGCAATGACGGGGCCAGGTATAATGGGAGAAAATGGAGGACATCGTTATGATGTATCAGCCAACATGGGGCAAATTTCGCCACAAAAGTTGCAACAAATTATTACTTTATCAGAAAAATATCAGAATAGCTTTTACGATTTAGGTTTTAATAATTGTTCGGATTTTGCAACTCAAGTACTGAATATTGCAGGAGTTTCGTCATCAGGCTGGATTGATACTCCAAACACTGTTGCAGATATTTTAGCAACATTACCGAATCACACATCAAACTCAACTTACGCACCAAAAACACAAAGAACATGTCCTTAGTTATCAATATTTTAAAAATTGTATCAATAGTCACTTTTTTATTGATACCTGGATTGGACGAAAATACAGTTCCAAATTTTGCCTTTATAGCACTCTGTTTGTTTCAATCTTTTCATGATATATTTAATAATTCTATACATATATTTTGGGAAGGTCTTATTCTTATACCAATACTTACAGCTTTAGTTATTTTCTATAAAAGTAAAAACTATAAAATCTTGTTTATTTGTTTTTTAATTTTATTATTACCATTAACGTATGCAACTGGGCTAATAAAGAACTATGCCAGAATTGATTTTTGGTTTGTATTTACATATGGAACTTTTATAATAACATCAATAGCAGTGATACTATTAGCTCAAAAAAAGGATAATAGTGAAAAAATCGTCCAATAAGATTAGTTAAGAGAAAACACAAAAAAAACCGAAGCTCTCAATTTGAGAGCTTTTTTCATTAGTTTAAACAGGGTTTAAAACCTATTTAAATTTATAGTTTATCTTATGCAACATTATATCGGTATAACTGGCACTAAAATTAACCTGATTGTTTACTGTGCTTGTGGTTGAACCAGCAAAAGGATTATATAATGCTGGCTTGTTTACCATCCATTCACACAGCTCAATTATATGCGATTTATTAGATGTAAAGTATATATAATTCGTACCGTTTAACACATCAAGAACATCAAGATAGTCCTTTAATTTCCAATAATTCTTATACGTTCCAACCTCTGTACTTAAGTATGGTGGGTCAACTAAAAACACCACATTAGTATAGTCTTGGTACTTCGTGAACAATTCTTTGTAATCAAGGGATTCAATGACAACACCTTCTAAATAGTTTTCAGTATTATAATCACTCATTCTAACGCAATTATATAGCGTTTCCTTTTCCAGTTCTGCGTATGATTGCACATACTTCATACTAAATAGAACATTACTCGACAAAGTAATATAGTCAACATAGCCCGTTGTTTGTTCTTCCTGCAGTACTCTTTTGATAACCAAATCCCGTTCAGGTTCCACGATACGTTTATCTTTTGGACAGTTGGATACGATAGTCCTTATATCACTTATCAACCTATTGGTATGGCTGACATTGTCAAGACGCAACCTATAATTATCATAATCATTATACACCACTTTTGCTGATGGATAATGTTGCTTAACAGTGTGTGATAATAAGCCCGAACCGCCGAATAAATCGACGTATGTTGCATCATTTGGACAACCGCTTAATACTTTCTTAACTTGATTTAAAAACCGTCTCTTTTGCCCCATAAATGGTAGTGGCGCTTGTGTGAATTTTTTACTTTTTTGTGTCATTTTTTTAATTGAATATTTGCGTAATTGATTGTTTTACACTATCTTCATAGTATATTAGGAAGTGATTAATTACCTCTTTTTAGGTTAAAAGTTGCTGTTTCTTCTCTTAATAACCTATTAAGGTTTGTTCCTTTCCTCTACCTAAAATTTAATTTAATAATTAGCGACATTTATTCATGTTCGCTTTTTGATTGATGATTATTGATTGTATATTTGCATCTCTCAGGGTTAAAAAAACAAAACGCACTAAAGAGTCAGAAGACCTATGTCCTCCGACGACCTTTAGTGCGTCAAGTTTAAAATACCCTGAGAAAGTTTTTAAATGTCGGAGGACTATTTTTTACCCTCCTTTTGTATTGAATAATGATTTAAACCTATCTGGAAGTTTAAACTTTTTGGCTACCCAATTGAGTATAATAATTACTACAATCAGCAGGAATAACCAAACATAAAAGCCAAATTGAAAGCCTTTTACTTTAGCTACTTTCGCTTTCTTTGCCTTGCTTTTTTCGATCGCTTTTTTCTGTCCAACATCAACCTCAATTCTACCTTTTTCGACTTTAGATTCTTCCTTTTTTTCGATGGCTTTAGCCTCTTTGGTTTCAGTTTGGGTGTTGATTTCGCCTCCTTCTAAATAGATTTCTTCTTTCAAATTACCATCAACAAAATGTTTGTAATGAAATGGTATTCTATTCCCGGAACTATCCAGCTCCGAAACACTAGTTAAAACCAAATTACTATTGATGGCCAACTGATTTTTTTGCCAATCTAATTGATGCTTTACCGACTGCTGAAAGATAGAATCGAAATGCCTTTGCATTTCTTCGATTTCCTTTTGTCTCGAGGCTTCGACTGTAACCGTTTTGGTTTTACAACCTAAAACCAATAGTGATAAAGGTATGAGTATTGATAATTTCATATTTCTATTTAATAAATTTTACAATCGATTTAGACACCGCTTTAAGCGTGTCGGAATAATTTGGATCAGTGGCATAACCCGCTTTTGCAATTTCTTCAAAGAAGCTATTGTAGTCATGCTTTACGGTTAGAGCCTTTGCATATCTACTGTTTTTCAAAAAGAATTGCGCATGATCATTAAAGCATTCTTCAGGCGTTGGATACTTTCTAAAGTAATCCTTTACTACATACTTAAACATTTTGCGTCCCTTTCGCATTACTGGAGTAATCGATATAATTACCGGGAACTTCAAATCAGCTCTAGAACTGTACTCAGTAGTAGTTATTAACTGCTCATTACCGTTAATACCATCGGTATCTTTAACCCCAAAAAACATGTTTCCTGGTGCAACATCACCCCAAGCCGATTCAAGTGCCGCCTGTGTTAATGTTGCTACAGCTGAAATTCCTGTTTTAGCCTCCACTTTCTTTGCATGTGGCAGGTAATTATTTACAAATAGTTCTGGTTTCATATATTTTGATTGATTTTTACTTTACGCTTTCGTAATAAAATAGATCTTCTTTTGAGATGGCTGTTTCGCAGTGTTTTTCGCCTAGAATCTTATCTAGAAAAATACGCAGCTTAGTGTCTTTATCATACATAAAGAGCAATCCAGTAACTGCTGATATTGTTTGATACCACTTACCATATTTAATAAGTCCTGATACCTTGTACACATCGTTTAACATTTCACCCGCACCTGCATTTGCTAACCCGTCCAATATTAAATTTACACTTCTAAGTATTGGTGTGAATTGTTTAGAAAATGAGTAATCGAATTTCCAAATGTGTTTTGCTGATGTGTAAATCAGACCTAATGTAAACAGCAAAGGAAAAACCAGTATAGCTACGATAAACAGACCGATTTCTATAAATATTTTTTTCATTATTGTAAATTCATAATTATTAATTCTTTCACTGTCATTGGTTCACAGCCGTATACTTCTTTATCTAGAAGTGCCAATATATCGATACTTGCTTCTGCATTCAAAGCGCTTACAAATTCAGTCTTGATGCCAGTACGCAAATAAGCATTGTATTGATTGGTGTAGTGAGCATATAAAATTGCATACAATTGGGGATTCATAGCCTGTAAATAATCATCCGCACTAAAACGTTCCGATTTCAAAATCTGTCTTTGTTTTTGGGATGAAAAACCAACAACTGTTTCGTTACCATCACCCAAGAAAACAGGTTGCAAATCGAATGCATAAAGCTGTTTTTTCTTGGAGTAGGCTATTTCACCCGCCCAATCCATATAATGCACCGTTTTTTGAAGTCCTAAAAACACATTAGAATAAGCTTTTCCGTTGTGCTCATAGTTGCCAAAAACACGGCCATAAGTAATTCTAACTACTTCTTTCCCTTTTTTATCATAATATGATTTAGATACTTTTTGCCCTTTCATGTTATAAACGGGTTCCCTTTCTTGCAAAAAGGAAAGATTATCAAACGAGATGTCTGATAGGGTATTACCTAATGTTTGATATTGGTCCAAGTAATAATCTAATACTATTTTTGCGCTCATAATTATTGTTTTTTAAGTCGTTTCTACATACTTAATATTGGTGATGTCAAAACTTGTTATTCTGACTTGAATGTACATATCAACTTGTGCTTGAGTTACAAACTGCCGTTGTAACACACCATTTAAATACACAAACACTTCTCCAGAAACTCTTCTTATTTCACATTGTATTGGATAAATTCCTGATGTATAATTAGTAAAATCAACATACGCATTGTTCAGGTATGTCAGGAAATTAGGATTACCATAGTTGCTACCATAAACACCCGCACCATAAACAATACTTGAGTCACTGACTTTTATCAAACATAATCTATTATCAAAAGAGCCTACTGGAGATGAGGCAATTAAAGGTGATTTATCAATATAAAAAAGCATTTTAAAATTTTGTGCAGCAGGTATCAATTTTTGCCACTTACCAGTGCTTAAGTTATTGGCTACTTTTAAATGAGCCTCGCCTATCGTGTCTACATTTAAAGAGCCTGTTAAATTTGTCCAATCAGTAAGTATCGGTTTGTAAACCGTGCCCAATACGATTAACAATGCATTGTTAAAAGTAGCTGAGAGACCATTATTTAATGTAACATTAAAACGACCTTCAGCAGCACCTGTTGTCACATTTGCATGGACTTCATTGTCATTTATAAAAGTGGTGTAATTAACAGTTTGTCCATTAATAACCACGGTCATAGCAGGCGTAAAAAATGCGCCTTTAAGTATAAAATTTCCTGTAGTACTAGGCAAGTAGCTATCAGGTATCAGTTCATTCAAATATGGAGCTGGAGCAGTAGCAATTGTGTACATTTTCAAATTCCCATTCACATCAGTACCAAGAACTTTATTCGTCAGTATTTGTCCATCATTTCGAGTAGATGGGTAATTACTCAACTTTATATCTTTGCTCAAGAACTCCGTACTTTCAATAACATCCGCTGCAACAATTGCAGCTTGACCAACTCCAAAGCTTCGCCCTCGCAAAAGAAGTTTAAATACCCGCCCTGTATCGGTTGTTTTGTATTCTACAATTTCATTAGCTCCAACGACAAGTACAGGAGTTAAGGCATTTAAGTACGTTACAAATCCTGCCACATCTTGACTAGACAAAGCAGTCGATAGAATAGATTTAACTGTTGTTATAATATTCGTCAAACTTGAAAGTTTAGTAATTTCAGCCGCATTAATAAGTCGCTCACCCGCTGCTTTATCAACTTTGTTAGTTGAAAGGCTATCATACAAAGCTTTTAAACTTTTCCCCATTTCAGCCGTCAAAGCCTTTGTGGTTCCGCCCGTAGTCAAATCATTAACTAATATTGTACTGATTGAAGTTTGCACCGTTTTGATAGCGTCAACAAGTTCCTGAACTGTGTCAAGATTAATGTCATTTGAAGTTAGCAACGTATTGATAGCAGTGATTTGCGTTTTTAATGTTTTCACCGTTTCGGCACTCGCTAAGGAACTGGAACCTCCCGTGGTCAAATCATCAACAATGTCGAGATATTGGCTTGCTAATTTGATGTAATCGTTCAGTGGAGCATAACCACCAGCTACGCCTTTTTGAGATTTGTCTTCTTTGGCGTTAAACAAATCGGCATGAGCGCTTGTATCCGTTTTGTGTGCGTTAAACTGATCGTTTTCAGTCTTTGCATTCAAAACCTCTGTAAGCCCTGAGATCGAGCTTTGCGGTATTGGTTCGTTTTTATTATAAAAGCTACTCCAAGTCGCCCAAAATTGCGCTTGCGTAGGTTTCTTACTAGTCATAAACCAGTCGTATATTTGTGCTAGTGTTGCCATATTATTTTTAACAATTAATTAATTTATAGAGCCACTATTGCAAAATAGAAGTCTAATGCTTGTACCCCTCCAACATCGTTGACACCTAAAACAAAACTAGTTTCTGTTCTGGTGAAAATAGTCCAGGTTTCACCTATGTCTATACTTCTATTTCCATTTCTTCCATGAAGACATCCCAATACCATATAGTTTGATGTACCCACATCTGGAAAGCTAACATTCCTAGTTATTTTACCATCCGGGTCTCCAATTGTTACCGACCCCTTATACAAGAATGGATTAGTAATGGTTGGTTTATTATGAATATATGCATCAGATAACGGATCAGTTACATTCCAGTTACTTGCTACATTCACTTCTGCGCCTGCTGCTATAGTCGCTAATTTTGCTTCTGCAGTCGTCAAACGAGTTAAAATATTATCAGTAGTCGTTTTATCGGCTTTTAAAAATAAAGCAGCTATTAGTTCCTTAGTCTCCATTGGTCGTTTAAAGTCACTCCAAAGCCATGAGGTTTCAGCAGTCCCAAATGTGGCATAACGAATTGTGTGAACCGTCTTAATCTCTGAATTTTCAAAAGGTCGATTTACCTTTTGTTCAATAATAATTACACTTGATGTTGGTGTAACCGCTCCAGCTTTAAAAGCCAATAATTCTCCATTTACATACACATAACCGTCGCTAACATTAGAACCCGATGTAACGCATCCCGATATAATGGTGAAGTTACCCGCCAAAGCTCCATAAGCGTTAAAAATTGAATAAGCCGTTTCTAGTTCTTCTAACCGCTCAGCGTTTAAAGGAAATCCGCCCGTTTGTACAAAATTCGTTTTATTCATTTGTAATAATTTTATATCTTTTACCCGCTACCCTATAAAACTCAATGTGAGCTATCAAAGAGTCTTTTTGTGTATTATAAATTTCTAAAGGCACATAGACTATAAAGTCCAAACCTGTGTCAGCCGTTTCGGCTTCCGTTCTTAAATAAATTGTTTTATTCTCAGCTTCAGTATATAACCAGATCGTTCTGTCTTCCGCCTCTGTATAGATGTAAAAAGTATCATGCTCTAACCCGTCAGTGATATAAATACGCCTTTCAATTGGGTCAAATTTGTCATTCAAAGAACCTCTCGAATAACATATTTGCCCTGTATGTTCTAGCTTATAAATGTTCTCTATTCGCCAGTTGTACCATTTGTAATAAATATCATTTATCGGTCGTAGTAGCACTTTTATAAACTGAATAGAAATTACATCACGCCATTTGTTGGGTAAATTTTGAACCCCATAGACATTCCAATTAATATCAAACCACATAATTAATATTGTCAAATGTTACTATTTCGAAATAACCACTTACAGCTACTTTCGAAATGAATATAGGCTGTGGAGTTGCGTAACCATTCAGTTCAGGGTCTATCCATGAACTTTCAGCGCTTAATATTGTAGCATCCAAAACACCTGGTACTTTTTGCATTTTATCCACTAGAGCCGAACGCTTCAAATCACCATCAAAAGGAAGTTCTTTCATAAATTCCTGAATAGCCTCTCGAACAGGATAATTAGCGTTTAAAATGCTCATTCCGCTTTCATTTAAAACTAAAGCATCTCGTTTAATTTGAATATTTAAATAAAGCTGATCAGCCTTATAATTAATGATTGTTATTTTGCCCGGGTATTTTATTTCTTTGAAATATGCTTTTATCGCTATAACTTGAGAAGGGTCAGTAAAGTCAGTTAAAACACCATCAACCTCTCCAGCTATTTTTATAATTAGCCTGCTTTCGTCATCTGATTCATTTACAGCAGCGTATTTGATAATTTTAGAATCTTCAATTTGTTCTTGTGATGCTGTGCCATTATCAAAATAATCTTTATCAGCAACAAGGTCAAAACCGTATTGAAACTTCAAAGCCATTTCTCTATACCATGATGGTCTGCCTGATTTTTGATTGTATATTTTTGTATCAATTTCTACAGTATGTTGGTCGAAAAAAGTTTCGTGAATCCATATAGCTGTTGCCACTATAAATGTGAATAGCCTAAAAATAGCGTACTTACTTGACGATGTTAACGCCGTTGTCAACGTATCATCTGAAGCAATATCCGCTAACATTAAATTTTGTATTTGTGCTACAGTTCTAGCCATTATTGTACTATAAAATTGTTTTCAATTATCCAATATCCAATACCCGAATTCCCTTCTATTAAGGCTATGTGTTCTTTGGTTAAAGCCGTTGCTGGTTCAACCTTGTTTGTTGCGAAATAATTAACCACTTCTTGATTACCATAATCTTTTGATGGAATCTGAATAATTTGTCCAGCATATAAATCCGTGGTAATACTGATATTATTTAGAATGGCTATTTCGACCAGAGCTCCAATAGTTCCACAATGCCTAACAGCGATATCTGCTAAAGTTTGATTATGTAAGGCTATTATCTCCATCGTCTAATTCAAATTGTTTGTAAAACTTTTTATTGATAATTCGGATTAATGTCTTCGCATAACGGACACCTAAACTGTCTAAATTTTCCAAAAGACTAACTAATAATTGCCAAATAATACCCAGTAAAACCGCCCAATACAACCATGCAAAAGGATCTAATTCCATATCCATTATTTTGATAAAATCAGCATTTTTGGCAAAAGTGTTTAAGATGTAAATAGGCACTAAATAAGTAGCTATTTTTAAAATCATTCTACCAAACTTTCGACTTTCGTGTCGTTCGCCTCTTTTGAGCGAAGCTTGTACTCCTGTGTACCATTCTGAAACCAAAAGGACAACGTAAGCAATTAAAAAAAGGTGATTGAACCCAAACAAAAAACTAACAATTGAGAATATAAAAGCCAAGATTAAATCGATTTTAATAATTGAAGTTGATGTATAAATGAATCCGAAAGCACTCTTTGTAAAATCACCTAAGGAGACAAAACCGAATCCTTTTAAAAAATAATTTATCATTCTTATCATATTTCAATGTTTAAATTCTCAATTCCTTTACTGGTGTCAATCGTTGCGTTGGTGTAACCATCATAGTTTAACTGAATCTTTAAATCACGTTTAAACTCATCTGCAGTAATTGTTTTTTTGATATAATTGATAGCACCAAAACCTGCTAAAGGGAACTCTTTTAATTCTCCTGGTTGCAAGTCAAAAATATCCTCAACGTGTTGCTGATCACTTTGTCCTGTGGCAAAATCACCATTGGCAAATAATAAATCACCGCTTTCGTCTCTCAATATATCCTGTCTCATCTTTAACTTATTGTACCCGTTCCAGTTCCAGTATGATTAGCAGCACTTCCAGTGGTAATCACGTTTACAGTAACCGTTCCAGACTTTATGTAATTTTTAATTGCTAGTAGCAGTTTTTGTGCATATTCTACTTTAGCCGTTTCATAATCTATTGCCCGACTCATTTCATCCTGCAGATTTACTATTTCGTCAATAAATACAATATCATTTAATGCCATTATCCTAGTAATTGATTCGTTTTTTGTTTTAAATCTTTAAATACCAATTTATCTGCAGCGGAAAATTGTCCTGGTCCCGATGGTGTCGTTATTATTGCTTTATTCATTTGGTCAAAAGCATCGTTTAAAATCGATTTAAGACTCACACTTCCGCTTTTAATCTTAAACTTGCCATTGTTTATTTCAAATATCAAATCGCCTATTTTAACAGTTACTTTTTCAATTTCAGAAACACCAACTACAAAAGCATTATCTTCATTCTCTAGGCGGCCAATAACTACTTTTGAGCCTACTTTAGGATACACTGTAAACTGGCTTTTTGAATCTTCAATTATAGCGTTAAGCCGAACATCTTCATAATAATCTACAGTGCAAGTATCATTTTCAACAGCTTTTACCGTTCCAACAGTTAAGGTAAATTTGCCTTTATTTTTACGTGAGCTATGGATAGCTTGTTTAAACATTTCCTCAAATTCACTCATAGTTTATAACTTAAATTATTGGCTCTCTTAATACCTTCAGAACCGTTAACATCGATGGTTACGCTTTCTATAAAATACCTTCCATCTTGATGCCTGTCTTTGTAATATGGCCTATACAATTGTGCTGAATCTCCTGGCTTAGTTCTAGGGTAACACCATCCGTCTAAAGTTCCCTCAAAGCCATCATAGGAAACACTTGTTTGTTGTTTATTGGCCCATAATTGAAGTTCTGATTTAGTCATATTTGGCCAAAGCTTCATTTTCTTTTCATCACCTCCTTTTTCACCTACAGATATTGAAAGTATTTTGCCGTCTGCTTGTTTACTTTCGACAGTTAGAAATATTGGTTTACTTTCCTTTTGTTCAAATTTCAAATTACTACCACGTCGTACATTCTCACTAAAATTGAATTTATGAACTGTTTCAGCTTTAAAATCCACGATCATTCCAACACATAGTGTCGTTGGGTTTTTAAAGTAAGCTCTGATTCCTGCTTTGTCTCGAAGCTCTTCAAGAACATTGTAAGGAGTTGCATCTTCTATTAGCCACTTTCCGATTGAGTAATCACCATTACATTCAATCTTATATTTGGCGGGTAATACGGCTTTCAAAATATCAATTAACTTTCCCGACTTTATAAATTTGGTTATTCTAGGAGCTTTCTTGAGTTGAAACATTTCGTCTTCACATTCTAAAAGCAAAGGCATTTCAGCGCCTATTTTAGTGATGTATCCTTCGAATTCATTTTGCAGGTCACCATCGTACCCAAACTCAATTTTTATAGCATTCCCACGTTTCATAAAATCCAAAATAGATTTACCCGCAATATTGATGGCTTTACCCACTTCATCAACGGCATTACGAAACTCCCTAGGTAATTCGATTTTGGCATTATTTGCAAGAACTTGTACACTTGATTCTATGTGAATCGATTGGCAAACCGTAAACTCTAAATTATCAGCAATGGTTATTCTTATACTGATATTGTGATACAAATAATTCATTAACTATTTGGTTTCAAAAGTGTGAAATTGACTGCCTTTATTGAACTTGCATTGATGGTAAATTGTATAGTGTCCTGGTAACCTTCAACAGCCGTAAAATTGATTGATCGGAAATACAAACTATCGATGTCTTTTTCTTCAAATTGCTTCCCTATAACCTTAACCACGCCATTATATTTCCAATTTCGATTTAAACGACGTATCTCATCTGTTGGATAAATTCTGTTGTCTAAATCAATCAAAATGCCATTAATAGTGATATCCCACGGCTTTGTTCCCCATCTTTCAATTACGATCGGATCATCGTCATTGACTTCGGTTTCAATCAGAGACTTTTCTTGAGAAAAACCGATCAATAAAGGAGGCGCAAAAACATTGCCTCTGTCGCCATGTAATACGGTCGAAAATTCTAAAGCTTCTTGCCCAGGAACAACCATTTTTACATAGTCCACACTCCCATCTTGAATAGGGAAATATTGAAAATTGTAATCTTTGTTTTTAGTTTTTTCAACAAATACTTTTTCAATAGCCGCTCCCGCTGCCATCATTCCAAAAGCGGCCGCATAGCGTGCTACCAAATCGATCGTTATGTTTGACGGGAAAGCAACAACGTCATTAAAGACGTGTTTGTAAGCATCTGTTATTGGCATTATGTTGGATTTATTGGAGCTACTATACCTTTTTCAATCAGCCACTGCACTTGTGCCCATTTTTGAGCCCAAACATCATCATCCAATTGTTCCGGGAAAGGCAAATGCAAGACGTGGCTAATCATTGCATCAATTTTAAAAATCATGTCTTTATCAGCATCATTTATCAGTCCCGGGCAATCGTCTAATACTTTTTTATCTTGCCTTCTCTAATTGGAATCAGCTGGGCTAATTCGCTTACACAGGTTAAAAACAATGCATCATCTGCAAGTACCTGGTCTTTATCTGTCAGCAAACAGTTTTTAACCAAAATCTCTTGTGCCTTTGCGGGATTTACGCTTTGATACTTCAAGTATTGCCCCATAGTTCTACGATCGGGAATGCAAACGATCACGTCCAATACCTCGTTACCGTCATCATCCAGCGGTAATTCAACTCGTCTTAATTTGTCGACACCGCCGACTTTTTCAATTATTTCTTGACTTACTTCTTTTTTGACTTTTGCCATTATATTTTGTGTTTAAATTTGATTTAAAAAAAGCCCTCCCTATCAGAGGGCTTGTTAAAAAATGAAAAAAAATGAACTTGGAATTATGCCGCTACGTTCAATTCAACTGATAAAGCGAACATCGTGTATTCTTTTTTAAGCCCCATTTCGCCAGTAACCTCTCGGCCCTCGTTTTGGAATTTCATTAAAACCCTATCCGTTACAATGATGTTATATTCATTCGTAAAAGTCATGATCATATAAAATGGTGGAATATCTAAAATACTACCACCTTTAGCAGCTAATTCAAGAGGTACGATGTCATGCATCATAATACCTATTGTACAGCTTGGTGTTTTTTTGCCACGACTCCAACTGCTAGCATTCGAACTAAGACCAAAATTCAATTGATGTTCTTGCTCATTACCATAAGTTGCCGAAGTAATTTCAAGAGGCACTCCATTAATGAAACATTCTGAATCAGCACTATCGTAAGCTTTACCGTTTCTTGTTATTTCTGCCATTATTGCTTAGCTTTAAGGTTAATAGTTCCGTTTAAATAGCCCAGTACACCAGTAGGTTGCACGTTAAAAGATACCTTCAGCTCTTTTGCAACCAACAAATCACTATTCGGGTCAATGGTCGTTTTACCCGCAGATATTTCGACAGCGTTCTGCATATCGGTAAATATGTTGTCGCCAATGGTTTCCAAACTCACACGCACACCTGTTGGTAGTTTACCCGCTGCGTTAACCGGATACGTTTTTTTAACCTTAGGTAAATAAGCGGTTCTTAACTGTCTAGCGCAGTCGTCCATAACACGGCCGTAAGCAATTGTATGCTCGTTGATGTTGCCTTCAGCATCTATTTTAATAGGTGCGCAAACGTGGTCGTTATTGATACGGACTCCCGCTAGACCAGGATAAGTAATACCAAACACATATCCTTTATCTTCAAAAGTTTGCAATTCAGCATAAACTTCTTTATTGGTTTTATGGTTCGATAGTCCAGGAACCAACCAAGCAGACTTTCCGGCATTGGTTAAATTGAATGCCTCGTTATCTCCAATGTTTTGATTAATTCCAGCAGCCGCACATATCCCCAAAATTGTACCTACATCGGCAAATTTTTGGGCTATTCCTGTTTTAGTTTCAGCGTATTGCCAGTCTTGGCCAATAACCATAGTTACTTTTGTTGCCTCAACATTTTCAATATCTCTCAAGTCAGGAACTACTGCAGCCGTGCCACTCAAGCCATAACCCTCAACGAATAAGTGTACTGGCATAAATTGATTATAAGCCCATTCGGCCGTACCTTGTGCTTTTGGAATTGACCCGAAAACATCCGGTGGCAATCCATCAACAGCCACACCAATAACCGTTGGGTTTAAAGCAATGGCCACTTGTCTAACCTTGTAAGCGGCATCAACCAGTAAACGTTTTACTTTGTCGCCAGTAGTATCTTCAGTAATGGTTATCAACGTTTCCGTTTGAGGTACTAACATTACATTAAGCTCAACACCTTCACCGGCACCTCTGTAAAATTCTCGCACGTGGCGATATACGTTTACATTGTTTGTCTTGTCAAATTCGGGGGTAATACCATTTTGTTCGGCATCGTACAAACCGTACAATTGAACCGTTTTTTTAAACGGTAAAAGAGTATTGACAGGCGAACTCACAATGAGTCCTGAAATTCCCCTGTCGTTGTTTTGCCTATTGGCTCCAACTTTCCCTTTTTTTATTTTTGCAGCATCTAAATTTGCCATCGTTTAAATTGGTTTTAAATTTACTTTTGGGTGTCGGTGTCTGCGTTTCCGTTTCCTGCCACTGGTGGGTTAGTTCCTTCGGTTTTTGCACCAACCACCTTAATAGCTTCTATTAGTTGTTTTTCTTTCCAGCCATAAACTGATATAACAGATTTACGATCATCACCTGCAAACGCCGCCAATTCTTGCAATGAAGTAACCGCTTTGATTTTAGCAATAGTGTCATTGGCGTTTAGCTCTTTTGTTTCTGTTTTTTCAAACTTGATAAGCTTTTCACCTGCCTTTATACTCAAACTTCCAATTTTTTCAGACGTAAAAAATTCGCCTGCTGGACTTGCAAACAACACTTCGTGGGATGTAGAAGCAAAAAGCTTATCAGCTTCTTGCTTCAGTGTAATTTTATCTATCATTTTACTTACATAAAAAATTAAGTAACAATACCGGAAACTAACGCCCCCACACCATATTCCTGCTTTTTGTCTGTAAGACCATAACAGTGTAATCGTAGTTCTGACTGGGGATCAGGATTTCGAGTATCTTGTATCATTGGTTTATAAAGTACTTTTACCGCTTCGATGTGATGTACAATATTTGGTGCATAATAAAATAAAGAACCATTTCTATGTGTTGCTTGAGAAACAGCACCTTGAGAAACAGGAGCATCAGCTGCAGTAAATTTTACAGAGCTATTATTTTCAAAGAATTTTAGTTTAAAAAATCTTTTTAACTCTCCCGTATTAGAGTCAATTTCAATATCACGAATGTTATTAGTATTACCTCTATCTTCAATAAGATCTTGTCTGTGTTCAGCGCAAAGAATCATAAATGCTTGAGCCCAATCTGTAAGATTCAAACCTTCAAGTACGCTGTAATATTTAATCATATCAGAATACTTCAATTTTTTTCTACCAGTACCATCATCTTCTCCAGTTGTCCTTAAAATTGGAGTTCCTGAAGTATTCGCTTTTGGAGCAATTTTTCTCAACGCATAATCTCGGACACCCATTCTAAAGGCTTCATTATGCAATCTTCTTAATTCACTTTCTTTATCAAAAGCTAAAGCTCGCATTGATTTATCAGATACTACAGTTAAGTCTGTATCTAATTTATCCCACTCAACCAAACCCTTTTTATTAGGGATTTCAACTGGTTCAAAAGCAGTACTCTTGTTAACATGAAATTTTATTTCATTAATCAACTTATTGAACTTAATACCATCTTTATCAATTGCATCCTCTGAAGGCGCTTTGAAAGTTCCTATAAAGTCATCCTTATAGTTTCTAAATTCTTCTAAAAGCTGAGGCTCTACAAATTGCTCAAGCCATAATCCGTCAACTAATTCTGCCATTATTTTTTATATTTTGCGTTAAACAATTCTTTGAATTTTTCTGGTTCTTTTCCGGCCATAGCTTCTAAGGCTTTTGGATCTTCTTTTTGCCATTTGTCAAAATCCCATTCCTCACGACCTAAAACTGCATCCGTTTTACCATGTGATTGTATTTGTGAATAGATAGGATTGCGTGCCGGAATAGCACCAAGAACAGTGTTTAAAACTTCAATTCCTGAAGCTTCAGCAATACTTTCATAAGTAGCCACTTGGTCTTGAGTAATTTTACCCGCTTTTTTAGCTGCTTCAACAACAGCCGTAATAGCTGCTTTGGCTTTGGCTTTTAATGATTCTTCGGCAGTTTCACGCTTTTTAATTTCGGCATCTAGCTTACCTTGAAGCTCTGACTTTTCAGCAGCAAACTTTGCATTAACAGCATCAATAATCGCTGTATCCGAACTTTGCTCATTTACACCAGTTAAGGCTAGAGCTTCAATAATTGGTTTTTTCATAGTATGATCTAAATTTATTTTTGATTCGTTTTTAGGAGTCAGTAAAGCCGTGAATTGGTAATACATTCCTTGTACACCTAATTCTTGTGGGTTTAAATTAGCGATTATAGTATCGCTTTCGGGTTCTATGATTTCAGAAATCAAACCTTCCTTCAGCGCCTGTTCTGCATCAAACCAGTTGTCCCCAACCATCCATTTAGCGACATAACTTTCAGGCTTTCCTGTACTATTAACTAAAAGAGTTTTAAAGTTTTTTTCTATTGAGCGTAATAGTTTAGCGGTATTCTCGTGGTCGGTTGCTGTTCCATCGGTACCACCTGATGGGGCGTGAATCATCAAATATCCATTTCTTACCATACGAGGTTTATTTTTGCGGGACTGACTGATTATTGCACCCATCGATGCAGCTATACCAATGATTTGTATATCAATGTTTTTTTTACTGTTTTGGATAGTGTTAAAGATTAGATTTCCGTCAAACACAGAACCTCCATAGGTGTGAATCTTTACAGTAATATCACTGTATTGACTTTCCATTTGTGTGAATATCGAAACGAACTCCATTCCGTTTCCTTCCCAAATTTGACCGTATGCGGCTATCGTGTTTTGCTGTACTTGAAAAATCATTTTTAAAACTTTGAAGCAAAGATGTGATGATAAAATAGGGTATGAAAAATTGTTCGCAAGGGTTGCAACAATTTTAGTTTGCACCTTGATTTATAAGGATTTTTGCATTTAAATCACTATAAAAACATGTCAAATTTGCTCACAAATCAGGCAAAAAAAGTAATGGCCGAAAGGATGTTTGTCGAAGACGGAATGACAGCAAAAGCTATTGCCGAACAGCTAGACGTATCCGAACAAACACTGTCAAAATGGAGAAAAGACGGACGTTGGGAAGACAAGCGTGCCGAAATGTTGGCATCTCCTCATAAGATTCGCGAAATATTGATTAAGGAATTAAAAACCGTTGCTACTGGTGGAGTATCGCTTATCGATGCCGATGCACTCGCTAAGATTAATAAGGTAATCGAAACACTATCAAGTAGCACAAGTACACAAATTGTCTTTTCAGTTTTCAAAGAATTCGATAACTGGATGGCAGACCAAGACCCCAAAACAGCCGTCTTATTTACGGAATATCACAAACAGTTCATTTTGTTTAAAATAAATCAGGAAGGCTAATGGCAATGAGTCCAAAATGGGAAAAACTTATAAAGGAGTATGATGCACATTGTGTAAGAATTAAGAAAGCTACAACAATTGATATCAATGAAAAGCCTATTGATAAACTCAACCGTATCAAAAGACTTGAAAGTGATTATATAAAATGGTTTGAATATTACTTTCCGAACTATGCCAAAAGTCCTTGTGCGCCTTATCACGTGGATTTAGCGACCATAATTATTAATAATAAAATATGTAGTGTCCTTGGAGAGATTTACAGATCAGGTGCAAAAAGTGTGCATTTAGGTATGGGAATCCCTTTGTTTTTATACTTCACAAAAGATTTGTTTTATATGCTTTTGATTGGTCAAACCGACCCAAAAGCAAAAAAATTGATTGGTAAAATACAGGCACAATTAAAATCGAATACCCGATTAATAAACGATTACGGTAAACGATTTAATTATGGAGACTGGACAAATGGAGATTTTACAACGACTGATGGTGTAAAATTCAAAGCAATGAGTATCGGTCAGTCACCCCGTGGAGAAAGCGAGGAGGAAAACCGTCCCGATTATATCTTAATGGATGATGCTGATACTCGAAAAAGAGTAAAGAATGATAAGCTTTCACGTGAAGCTTACGAATGGGCTTGGGAGGATTTAAGAGGTTGTTTTGACGAAGGAGGTTTGAGACAACGCTTTATTGTTGCTAATAACAACTTTCACAAAAACTGTATTATCAATTTATTGAAAAAAGAGTTTGAAAAAATCAATGAAAAGGCTTTAAAGGCAAAACGAAAAATAAAGCACTTTATCGTTACTGCCAAAGCCGTCAAAGATTTACACACATTCGAACCTACATGGCCAGAAAAAACAAACGCCCAATATTGGAGGGATAAATATGAAGAAACGCCTTATCGTTCCTTTATGCGTGAATACATGCACGTACACATACAAGATGGCGAAATGTTTAAACCCGAACAAATCCAATGGAAAACTAGGTTAGAATGGAGCAAATATGAAGGAATGTGTTTCTATGGCGATTTAAGTTATAAGGATGCAGGAGATTATAAGGCAATGATTCTAGTGGGTAAAATTGGACGTGAATTTCACGTTTTAGCCGCTTACGTTCGAAAAACATCAAGAATGAATGTTGCTAAATGGCTGTATGATTTTGTACAACAAAATGATTTCTTAAAATACAATTGCCGCTACCGAATTGAGGGTTTGTTTGCTCAAGATGAGTTTGTGAATGATTTTGATATTGAAGGTGATGAGCGTGGTTGGTACATTCCAGTTGTAGCAGACAAGAAAAGTAAGGACGGCAAATTCGACCGTATTGAAAGTATGATGGGCTATTTTGAACGTGCTAATATTTGGTTTAATGATGAATGCAAAGAATCGATTGACTTTGATATGTTGCTAGAACAACTATATGCTTTCGAAAAAGGAAGCGGCGCAAATGATGATGGTCCCGATGCGTTACAATCTGCAATAGTAGAAGTAAATCAAATCACATTCGTAACCAAATTTGAGCCTAAAGCCACATCTCGTAAAGAAATAATAAAAAATAACAAAAACAGATTCTAATGAGCCGATTTTTAAAAGATACCGACTACGCTGTATTGATTCGAAATGAAATCAAAAACATTTTGCTAGAAAATTACACTGAAACCAAGCTGTTGAGTGCAGAAGAAATGGCAATAGCTCAAATCAAGAACTATTTAGCCGGGCGTTATGATGTGGCTGCCATATTTACAACTTTAGCTGATGGAGCTACCACTGATATCCGGAACGCTTATATCGTAATGATTACTATTGATTGTGCCTTGTATCATTTGTATTGTTCCATCGCTCCCAATAAGATTCCAGAACACCGTTCCAACCGATACCAAGACGTAATGGAATGGCTCAAATTAATAGCCGAAGGAAAAGGCTATGCTGACCTGCCATTAATCAAAGACGAAAGCACGGGAGAAGCAAAGGACAGCTTTCGATTAAGCAGCAAAAACACATTCACGAATAACAAGTGGTAGTGTTTGCGATTTAAAACACGTTTAAACTCAATTCTAAGGCGCAATTTTATAATTTATGAGAAAGAATACAAACAGAATACTTAACAACCGTAATAAGGGCGGTTTTTCGCCTGTAGCGAAAACAGATACTTTGCCTTTGAAATCAGGCAAACGAAATGCTGATGCCATCATTATGCAAATTGCCAAATCATACAAAGACCGCTCTAGAAAAGAAATTCAATCATGGCGTTTGGCACTAACCGCTATTGAACATATTGAAACACCACGGTACAATCGCTATTTTGATTTAGTTGATGATTTGAAAACGGACGGAACACTTTTAAAAAATGTTATCCTTAGAAAGACAGCAACTTTAAGTGTTGGATTTCAAATAAGAAATGAAAAAACAGGTGATATAAATGAAGAAGCAACCAAATTACTTAATCAAAAATGGTTCTATCGCTATTTAAATCTTGAATTAGATGCTATACTTTTTGGAACTAAATTAATTGAGTTTTCAGAGTTTAACGATAAGAAAATTAAATTTTCTGTTCTACCTTCAAGAAACTTAGTACCTAGTCAAAAAAGAATTTATCCTGATTTATCAAAAGATAAAATTTTTATAGAATATGATTCTGATCAAAATAAGCCGTGGATAATTGAACTTAATCAAGACGACCCTTTAGGACTTATTAATAATATTATTCCAAACTTAATTTGGAAACGAAATGTAGCACAGTCATGGGCTGAGTTTTGCGAAAAGTTTGGAATGCCGATGATTTCAGCAACTACCAATAATAGCAATTCTACGCACATCGATAATGTCGAAAAGCAATTATTGGCATTAGCTGAAGCTTCAGTAGGTGTTTTCCCTGAAGGAACTACTATCAAGTTTGACGAAGCTAATAGAACCGATGCTTACAATGTGTATTCAAAATTTATTGAATACAATACTACTGAAATTTCAGGTGTGTTAGTGGGTTCTAATACGATAGGAAGCAATGAAGCCAATCGATCTAATACCGAAGTTCACGAACGCTCTTTAGATTTCAAAATTAGTCAATCCGATAGGAAAAATATAGGCTTTAATATCAATGATGAATTATTGCCTTTGTTACAAATTCAAGGCTACAGCTACATTTCTGATGATGATATTTTTGAATGGATAGAATCGAAAGAAGAAATAGATCTAACTAAGTTTTGGGAAATCGTAAAAGGCATTATGGAAGAATTTGACGTAGACGAAGAGTGGGTTTCTAAAACATTTAACGTACCGATAACTGGCAAAAAACAAACTCAATCAAATAACCAAATTGTAGCATCAGCACCGATAATGGAGGCTATTTTAAAACTTATAAAAAATGAAGCAATTCAAAATCCCGAGCAAAAAGATAACCATTCAGGCGATAAACCATGGAAAAGAGATTACTTATCATAAGTGCTGCGGTTCCATCGCTCCTGTAGTTGAAGCAAGCACCAAAATACTAGACGATTTAACTAATAAATTACTTACTGCTGTATGGAACAAAGAGGAAACAATAGGCACACAGGGACAGTTAATAGTTGCTGAAGCTTTGCAATTAGTTGACGGTTTAAAATCGGGTTATGGCACAATTTCAGGGTTTAATACGCCCGATAGTTTGGCTTATCAGCTGATGGAATATAACCTTTTTGAATTTTCGGAATCGAAGACGGAGGCACGTTTGGCCGCCATGACTGATTTACTATTAGACCAGGATAAAAACGAAATTAGATCAGAAGCCGATTTTAAGAAACTGGCTAATGAACGTGTAGCTAATTTGAATCAAAACTATCTAACCACTGAATATAATCTTTCGGTGGCCGTGGGTCAAAATTCGGCAGCATATCACCGTTTTTTAGCCGAAAAGGACACGGTTACTTCTTATGTTCAATATCAAACTGCAGGAGATTCAAAAGTAAGAAATGAACACGCCAAACTGGATGGTAAAATATTCAACTTAAGCGACCGTGAAGCTATGAAGTTATTTCCTCCAAATGGTCACGGGTGTCGCTGCGAGTTTACACAATATAACCAAACTCCGAAATCAGGTGAAGTAATGAGCGGTAAAGTCGCTCAGGAAATGCTTAACGCTGACAATGCAAACTGGTCAAAAAGTCAATTCAATATCAATCGAGGTGACCTGAAAGAAGTATTTACCAAATCACAGTTTTACAGCGATATCAAAGGACTGCCGAAAAAGTTAAACGATATGACTTTAGATAAGTATGATCTAAAAAAATGGGATTCGTTTAAATTCGATTTAAACCCTATTTCACTAGACGAAAGCATTACTGCAGACAATGTAAAAGAATTGTTTAAAAAGGACAAATCAGGAGCTTTTATGGGGTTCAAAGACTACTATGGCCGTAAGATGGTGTTAACTGAAAAGAACTTCGATTTTCACACCAAAGGAAAGTATGTGAAACCAATTGAAAACAGACATCAGATATTCCCGCATATCAAAGAAATATTGAATAGTCCGGATGAAGTTTGGTATAATAACCCCGATAAATTAGAAGGGAAATTCCAGTCTCGTTATATCAAGTTCTATCAAGATACTATGGTTATAGTAGATTGTAAATTGAATAACAATGGGCTTGAAGTATTGACTTGGTATCAGGCAAAAAAAGAAGACCTAAACTTACGCAAAGGTCTTCTTGTTAGGAATAAAGCTATTTAACACCCCCAATTTAATGGTTCCTTACTGCTGTGCTATTCCTCTTCAGTGAGCGATATCGTGAAAGGCGTCTTTAATAACTTGATTACAAAGATATAAAAAATAACAATATGGGCAAAAAATCAAAATTAGAGTTGATTATGGAGCTTGGTGATAAAATGTTTAACAACAAATTATCTCAAGTACAGGCGAAGTTATCGCATGCAACCGATAAGATGGAAGAAAAACTGCAAAGCTTTAATATGAAACAAATCAAAGTATTTTCTAATATTGGTGAAGCATTTGACCCTATTAAAATAAACCAAATGACGGATTTATTTAATAGCGTATCCGAACAGTTGGACTTCACAAATGACATTAGCAATACGCAAACTGCTTTACAGCAAATGGATGTTTCTAATGTAGACGAAATGAGTGCCAAAATTCATAAAATAAGCAAGCTTTTCAACGAAGACAGCATCGAAATTGCAAAAGCAGCCAATGCTATGACTAAACAAATTGGAGGCAGTTTTGAAAGCAATTTAGCATTATTACAGGCGGGTTACGAAAAAGGAGCAAACCTAAACGGCGATATGCTTGACCAGTTCAAAGAATATGGGCCACAAGTACGTGAACTTGGTTTGGATGCCTCTCAAATGCTGGCCATTATGACCAACGCAGGTAAGCAGGGTATTTTCTCCGACAAAGCAATCGACTCCATTAAGGAGGCGAATTTGAGTTTAAAAGAAATGGGACCCAATCAACTAGCTGCTTTAAAAGGAATAGGGTTAGGTGTAAAAGATTTGGTTGGAAAGACTTCTTTTGAAGCCGTACAATTGATTTCAAAATCAATGGAAGGAGCAACTGCACAAGCCAAGCAACTCGCATTGACTGATATCTTTAAAGGTGCAGGTGAGGATGCAGGTATGAGTTTTATTTTAGGTCTTGGAACTATGGAACTCGACCCTAATAAATTAAAGTCGTTTAAATCTGCTGATGCCGATTTTAAAACTTGGGTGGCAGAAATACAGACCTCTATTGCGGAAAGCGTAGGCGGTTGGATGCCTTTAATACAAGCGTTAGGTATGGGCGGAATGGCAATATCGGGAATTATAAGCTTAGGAACTGAATTATTTCCAATGCTTGGTAAGGTAGCCAAATCACTTAAACTTGTAGAAGGCGCTCAATGGTTGTGGAATATCGCAATGAGTATGAATCCAATAGGGTTAATAGTTATAGGAATCGCGACATTAATTGGAATTATTGTTCTTGCTATTGCAAAATGGGATGAATGGGGCGCATCGTTAATGCTGTTTTTAGGACCAATAGGTCTAGTTGTTAGTGCCTTTAAATCACTTTATGACCATTGGGAAAGCATTAAATCGGCATTCCAAACCGATGGCATTGTAGGAGGTTTAAAACGAATAGGAGTTGTTTTGCTAGATGCTTTGCTCAAGCCATTACAACAAATACTGGAGTTAGCCGCTAAAATTGACCCAACAGGATTGGCTCAAAAAGGACTGGATAAAATCAAACAGTTTAGAGAATCAAACAATTTGATTACGTCTGGAGAAAAAGACCCCAAGCTATCTCCTAAATCAAATTCACCTGCAGATAACGCTCCTATAAGTCCGTTGCTTAAAGCTCCTGTTATCGACGGTAAGCTAGCTCCAGACGATAAGAAGAAAAAGCAAGGTGAAAACGTGAACCGAGTGGCTGGGTCTGCCAATCAAATTCGAAAAATCGACATTCGTATTGACTCATTTAACAAAGGCGGTATCAATGTAGCTGAAAGTGCTTATGCAGGAATGACTAAAGATGATGTCGAAGCATGGTTTAAAGAAATGATGCGTCGTGTGATTGTTAATGCTGAAACAGCTTAGTATGCAAGACTTTTTAATAAAACTGGATAGACTTTCCAAACTGTATCGAAAGTTTCCTGAAATGGCCGCTATTGAAGCGGTCAATTTCAGTAAGGAGCGCTTTGTTCGTAAAAATTGGGTGGACAGAACCGTAACGGCTTGGCCTGCGAGAAAACCGTCACCAGAATGGCATAGTGAAGCGCAAAAAAAAGCAGCTGCTAGAGGTTCGTTAATGGTAAAGTCCGGGCGTTTGAAACGTTCTATTCGTAAGATAAAAGTAACCCGTAACAGTGTAACTATTGGTACAGATGTTCCCTACGCAGAGGCGCACAATGAAGGTGCAGAAATTAATACCGCTGTAAATATAAAATCACATAGCCGAAAGCGAAAAGGAAGGGAGAGCACTGTGAAAGCACATCGAAGAAAACGCAAAATAAAACTACCGGAAAGGCGGTTTATTGGCGAGTCTGCCGTTTTATTGCGTAGAGTGGAGCGATTGGTACAAAAGGAAATAAACGAGATTTTAAAATAATTTAAACGAGGTTTAAACTATGAACATATTTTATAAAAAAGCAATAGAAGCTTTTGGAAAGGTCGAAAACAAAGAAAAGTTTAGCAAACAAAACATTAATCCAGTTCAGTATATTGATTTGTATGCTGGACAGGAACAGTTCGAAGAAAATTTTGAATTGTTCGCTCAAAATGCCTTATTGATTGATTGGGATGTTGATCATAAAAGCTCCCCGCCAATGGCAACGATAACGCTTTATTGTTGCTACGAGCAATTGCGTGACACTTCGAATATTTCATTGAATCGTGACCTTGGTTTGAAGTTTCTTGACTATGTGGCAACCATTGACGGAGTGGTCAGAACCATCGAGAGTGAAACAACGGGAAAACTCGAGCTTGTTTCGGAGGGATTCCATAAAATGGACAGCATTGTGGATATTTATTTACTGACTTTTGAGTGTAGTTATTCGGGCAGAAAAAACCCGCTTGACAAATACCAAGCGGGTGATTATGATACACTAGATTTAAAAGGAAAACTTATTATTGATTTTGATTAGGATAAAACCAAAGAAAAATCAGGGTCATCTGAAAGGCAATCCCAAGTTACATTTAGGTCGGAATCTGCGTTTATCGTTTCAACCACAATATGTGTGATAGGGAATTGTTCTTTAGAAATTATTTTAGATTCTATTTTCAGGGCTTTTGGCAAATGAAACAACTTGTTTAATAAACTAACCTTAGTTGTGTCCAAGTCTGTAAATTCTAACTTAACATAAAAATCATCTCCTTTTACAATTCCTATTGTAATGTATCCTGAAAACTCATGTTCGGTTTCAATAATTATAGTATCTAAAGTTCTTTCAATTGAAATTATAACATCTTTCATTAATTCGTATTTGTTTGATTAATTTTTAAAGCTTCTTTTGTAGTATTAAAATCCTTTATAAATTCGGCTGTATTGTCGTTGTATTTGGTGTTTGATATTACAATAGAAGCTTTACCTTCTTTGTTAACCGTAAATAAGGCGTAATCTTGTTTATAATGTTTTGTAGCTTTATTAATTGGCATTTCGTTAACTGAATAGTTAGTGTCGTACATGTAAATAAAAAGCGTTGCTACATCTTTAAAATCGCCATTTATTTCGATTGATTTAACCACTTCTAACCCATAAGCTGTAAACGTATTGTATTTTACTTTTAGCGGTAATCTGTGGGTTGGATTGGTGTAAATTTCATACTGAAACCCTGAACCACTTGGAGCGTTTTGTTTTGGGTTCATTTTCAAGTTATCCGTTACCAATTTTCTAATGTTATTCAATGTTACATTTAGCTCGTAATAGGTGTTTTGCAATGGCAAATAATCATTGTAAAATGGTAGTTTCTGTGGAAAATCGACACTTATTGGCTGGCGCACATCATAATCCCAATCAGGACGATTTTGAGCCATTAAAAGCGTTGGAATGAGTAGTAAAGTAAAGAGTAGTTTTTTCATTAGTTGTAAAATTTATATTCATTACCATATTTTAGAATGTTTGAAGGTGTAGCTTCAGTAGGCAAGCTTTCAATTACTAAGGTGTCACCAATCATTTTATTTGCAACAGAATACCCATTATCATCATTTAACAAAGTTTCCTTTCCGTTTTTGTCTACAATTTTAATTGTGTTATTTACTATTTCAACGGTAAACCCTCCGTCGGTTTTATTGACACTAATCACTTTGTCTATAGCCTCTTTGTTAAGGTTATAACTTGTTTCTATACATTTTGTGTACGTCTTTCCTGAATTATTGCATGACAAAAAAAGCGTCGTTACTGATATTGCTAGTATTTTTTTCATTTTTGTAGTTTAAAGTTTATCAAATATAAAAAATAATATTGCTATTACGAAAACGGAAGCAATTGTAAAACCAAAAAGCAATCCTTTTGCGAAGGATTGCTTTTTTTCTGCTTTTATTAATAATTCTAAATGTTGGTTCATTTTGCAAATTTATTTAAAGATTTACTCGAATTATTACGGTTTTCCGCATTGTTTAAACAGCATTTAAATTAATATTCGTCATTGAATCTTTTTTGATTTAGCCAAGTAACCATATGTGCCTTTGCTTGACCTGTTTTCTTTAAATCTTCGTTATAATGTTTTAATGCTGTAAAGCATTTTACTTTACTAACTAAATCCAGTTTTTCAAAGGCTTTTTGCGATAGCTCTTTTTTTCTTTTAAGATCATATTTGTCCCAAAACGTTTCAAAAGAATAATCTTCCAGTTTAAGTTCTATAGTTACTATTTTTTTAAACTTTGCCCATTGTTCTATCATTGCTACATTTTCAGGAAAGGTCTGTTTTCGGAGCAAATTGATAAAGCTTGAGCCTTTCAAATTGATAAAACAGTGTAAAATTTCATCCGATTTACGGTATTGAAATATCCATCTCTCTTTAGTTTCAATGAAGGTAACTTCGTAAGTGATGTAGTCTTCCATATTCTTCTATTTTAGTCAATACTTAATTGGTTTGGTGTGAGCGAAATTCTTTGAAATTTCGATAGCTTCTTTTTTTAATCGTGCATCGTATTCGAATATCGTTTCCATTTTTCGGAGTGCTTTTTTTGGCATCTTTTTAGTATGCATTATGCTAATTTTTGGTTTAAATCATTAATAACACTTTGAATTGAGTGGTATGCAAGTTCATATTTTGACACATATTCGATTTTATGTAACAAGTATTGCTCTAAAAAATGCCCTTCATAATATTCAAGAGATAATTTGAATTTATCTTTTACACCTATTTTATTAATGGTTTTTTTTAAAAGCTTCTTATGTAAATTAAATAAGATATTATATGATATTCTTGAAACTCTTTCTGATGAAATTGGGGTTTCCATTTCGGCGAAACAATCATTTAAATATGTTAATTGGGTGAAGGAAATTTTAATTTCAATGTTCATTTTACAAAGGTTTTGATATTTGTAAGACTACATATTCAGGGTCTAAACCCAAAACATCTTTAATGATATAATCTACCCGTCTTTTAATTTGACCACCGGTATATTTTTCCTTTTTTGGGTCAAATTCATTGAGTATTAGAAGGTCATTTTCTTGATAATTCCGATCATTTTTTCGGACTTCTACTTTCTTTACCCCTAATAATACATCTTTGTAAAATTGAGGGTGAATTTTTAGTTCGTGGTTCATAATTAAAAGAGTTGTAATTGTTGATTTTGTTGGTTTTGCTCCTTTTTTGACTTTAATTCTTTGAGTTCTTTTCGGGCATTTATACCTAAGTAAGTGTCGAAGGTGCGTTTACTAATGTGAAATTGTTTCTCTATATACAAATGGAATATTTCTTTAAAAAACAGCCCTTGCTTGTTGTGATACAAAGCAATTTCCTGAATTTTTAAAACTTTTGTTAAGAAATTTTCTCGATTATAAGCCATTTAATACTATCTTTGGGGCCACACAACCGCCAAGTTGAGAGGCTCTAGATAGTATTATTTAGGGCTTTTTTTATACCTAATTATCAGATGGCTTCGGGATTCCTGTGGCATGATGCCAAGCTTTAGTCCCTGTTTTTTCTGCACTATTTTCATAGTTGGCTTTCAATGCATGGAACTGTTTTGTTAAATCGTCCAACTCATCATAATCGTATGCATTAAGCGCTTTTTTATGAACAGAGGAGTTGATCATCCAATTATTGAATTTTGTCCAACTGTCAGCCTCTTTTATGCCCGTATGTGTGGCAAGCGTTAGAATAGTGCTTCGTTTGCGTTTCATAATCAACTCCATTTCTGCCGAAAGGGATTGTTCACTTTCCTTTTTTTGGGTTTCAACACGATTTTTGTTATTGAAATAGTTATTTACAGCACTATCCGAATCATTAAAAGTGTTGTAGATTCTGCTTTGTTTTTTCGGTTGTCTCATCTTAAAAAAGTTTTTGTTGAACTGGTGTGCTGTCTTTTTTATCCCAAATAACAAAGGGTTTATTTCCTCCAAAACGACTACGTGGGTGTGCTTTAAAGCTGTTTACATACACTTTGATGCAGGACATATATTCGATGTCTCGTGCAGCTTGATTCTTTGGCTTTTCATTCTTTGCCCAACTAACGATAATGAATGATTTTTTAGGAAAGCTTTTGACAAGCAATTTGTATTGTTTAGTCGATAATTCAGAATAATCCTGACTATCAATAATTACAATTCTTGCAGAAGCTCTACGTTTTAACCTCGCTAAAAGTTCGTCAAAAGTACCACCTGTCATAAACATTACTTTGCCTTTTACTTCTTCCATGTTATTACGTTGGATAGCGGTTTGTAAAGATTTTGAATGACCTTGCTCATATGAGAAATAATCTGCTTTTACTTTGAATTTTAAGCATATTTCTTTAACGAACTTAACCACAAATTCTGTTTTACCGTGTCCAGAATCGCCAGTAACCGACATTTTGAAGTTCTTTTCAATCAAGCCGAAACTGTCTAACCATTCGCCTTCAATGTCGTATGTATCGAAGGACTTTTCTAGAAACTGTGTGATTCCGATTGCTTTCATTTTTACTAGTTTTCATTTTTTCGCTCCCGCTTACGACTCGAACGTAAGCGCATGCCTTTCGGGATTGTGTATTCAATTTTTACAAGCTTGAGAAGCTCAGAGAAACATCTTTCCATCGGTTCTTATCGTCCTTGGTATAAACCCTCACATACTTCGCAGTTCCTACCACCACTAAGCAATCATTCAATTTGTCAAACTCATCCATCAAGGCTTCATCTCCTAATTCTTTAGCTTGACGGCGTGCCTTGTTTAATAATTTAGCATCATATTCGCCTTTTGAGTTTTTCATAAGAATGCTATCCAAAAGGTTATAAAAACCTTTATTTCTCGCCTCGAATTTGTCTCTAAAAATGTCCTTGATAGCATTGATGTGTACAATGGCACTGTCGTTAAAATCAAACTTGTCTTGGTTTTCGACTACTATTTTTACACGGTCATTTTTAAGTTCGAAACTCTTAGCTTCTTTAACCGCTTTGTCTTCTAGATGATACTTCAAAGCATTGAAGTTTTCGGAGTGGCTAATCGTATCATTTTTAAGTGAGAATAGAATCTTTTTTACCTCTGTAAACTTTGTTGCAACCTCGTTTAAAAAGTTTTCTTTATCAGTATCATAAGCTTTTTTACGCTGTATTTGCTGTGATTGTTCTGCGGCTTCTTTTTGTTTTGCTAATTCTCTTAATTCTGATGCTGTCATTTCAGCAATTGGTTTCGTAGTTTCCATTTTTCTTATTTTATTAATTAAAATTGTGTTCTATCAGTTCTAAAGTGTCGCCTTCTACTGGCCAGTGGGTGTCCACTTCTTTTACTCATACTTTTATTGACATTAGTTGGTTTTCTTCGAGTTCTATTAGCTTGTTTACATAATAATCTCGACTGCGTTTTTTGTGAGTAAATTCAAAATGAATTCCTTTTTCGTTTGCAAAAAGCCAATCATTTAGTTCTTTAATTTTGGTTTCAAGCCATTGTTTTGATACTTTCATTAAGTTTAATTTTTACGTTTATTAATCCAGCTATTTAACTTTTCATTCCACTTTTCGGTTGCAATATCACCTCCAAAGGCTTTTACTATTTTTCCTTTTTTGTTTTTTACAATAAGGATTCGCTGTGTTGGGTTATAAACTGTTATCATAATGGGTATAAATCATTTAACATTGAGATGGTAACTTCTTGACCTGATATTTCAGCTTCTTCAAGTGCCGTGGTAATGATATTTTTAAGACTATCGAAGTCTTTTACACGTGCTTTAAGCCAGTTGATAGCAGGTTTGTTGATTATTCCTAATTCGTTGCAAATACATTCAATGTCTTCGCTAATTGATGGATCTAAGTTTGTCCATCCAAATGACCAGCGGCGATTAGTTTGTACAAAGCCATTTTTACGACTATCTGCTGCTTTTTTTAGCATTTTTTGCACATCAATACCAATAACCACTACTGAAGCATAGCCTTGTAATTCGTCTGCAATAGTTTTAACGGTTGGAATGTTGCCTGCTTTTGAGTTCTCGAATTCGTCAATAATCAATATTGGGTTATTACCTAGATTTTTGATTTTCTCACAAGCTCTTTTGATAATTGCGCCTTTAGTTCCTGTGGTGGTTACTCCAGCTTCAGTTGCCAAATTGATAGCAAACTCTTTTGAATTTTCTATGCCTGAACACTTAACTAGGAATACATGTGCAGGATGTTTTCTTTTAAACATATCGGCCGCATAACTTTTGCCTAGTCCTGTATCACCATCAACTCCTAACCTGATTTTCTTTTCACGTGCTTTTTCAAAAGTGATAATCGATTGTTTGAAATTGAACGTATTGAAGTGTTGCCAATAGGTTTTTTCTAACTTAAAACCAATAACCAAAGCTATTGCTTCATAATATTTGTCAGCAATTTTTGCTTTACCAATAAACTCATTAGATTTTGCTATTTGGTTCACGTAGGCTTTATCAATTCCTGCTAATTTTGCCAATGCCACCTGTGTAGTGGAGTTGTCCGATAAATACACTTCAATTGCTGAGGGTATTAGGTCTAGTTTTTGAATTTGTGTTAACTTTGCCATAGATTTAAAATTTAAGCCGACCATTCAGAGCTATTAAAGTCTCTATTTACTCTCTGTTTGGTCGTATTTTTAAGGTTAGTATTCTCGTTATTTATTTGATTTTTATTATAAGATTCTTTATTGCCACCAAGTGCGATGCTATGCTCATAGCTTAATCCTTCCATTACTTCATTAAGTGAAGTTTCGAAATCATCGATATACTCAGTTTGTTTTGCTTTGCGTCCTTTCAAGTGTCCTAAAGCATTGGTTTTTTGTTCGTCCATTTCAGCATGAGATTGTGAAGTCCCAATCGATCTAGGACAACTCATTATAAATTTTTCATCCAGTGTGTATAAATCAGCAAAGGTTTCATCCCATACTACTTTTACCTGAGCGCCTGTGGTGTAACCTGTAGCTTTAGCAATCAATTCAGTCCCTACGCCTCCAAATTGTGGTATTTCGAACTGGAATAACTCACTATCACTGTATCCTTTGGTACGATAAACATTTACATATCCTCGCATATAACTTACATCTACTTTGGTATGCTTAGCAAACAAATAGCGCATTACTATTGGTTCAAGCGGTTGGCAATTTGGGTGTTTAATTGCGAAGCGTTCTACAGGCGCAACACCATCACGTAGTTTGGTAGCATTCCAACGCTTAATAAGTTCATGCATCTGAATTACAGCATCATCATAGGTCGGCATATCATCGATATTGATATGATCAGGATTTGCCTGACCTTCTAAACCAGTTCCCCATGATGTTGAAAGGAAGTTTTGAATGTCTTTTAAACTGCGTTTAAACAAACGGAATTGAGTTTCTGCAGGGTTTGCTTGTGAATTACCCGCTTCAATGGTTCTTACTTTGTTGAAAGCAAGATTTAAGAATGATTTGCTTTCTTTTGAAGTAAATGCTCCGTGGTTATCAGAAATAAACTCGAACATCGTTTGATTGCCTCCGTTTTCAATAGCCATTTTAACAGCTGCTTTAGTCATAGCTTCAGTTTCTTTGTGAGAACCTACAGGAGCAACGGACCAACCCGCAATGTGTCTACTTGCTACATCAGTAATAAGAATTACATATAGTTTCATTGTATGCCACTTGCCGTCAGCTTTTTTATACTTGTAGTTGATAGTTCCTGAACCATCACCCGCAAATAATGAGTGTGCGTATTGTAATCTTTCTGTAGTTACGTATGTTTGAACGTGCTTTTTGTAATAGTCTTCACCGTGACGCGCTCTAGCTGTTTTGATTTGTGAGCTAAAACGGGTCAAATGATGACAAAAAGTACGATAGGCTACAGGCTGTAAGTCAAATTCTTGAACATCTTCGCAATAATCACGCTCCCAAAGTGTGCGGATATATTCTTTTGACGAACCGCCAGGATTCATATACAGATGAAACATCATAGCCTGATGTATATCAAACTGGTAAATTTGACCTGTGCTTTCGTCAATTAAAGGGAATTTACCCACTATTTGGGCGTTGTCATTTCCATATTTACCCGAAATAAAGAACTTCAATTGTTCGATTGTATCGCCTGTAAATGGAAACTCATTTATCTTATTGCGTAAATAGGCAGGAGAATTGATTTTAAAACCTTCCAGTTCCAGCGGTGCCAACATATCAGTACACACTTGGTAGAAGTCCTGTTTTTTATTGATTCCAAGTAACTTGAAGTTATCATTAAACAATTGTTTCATTATCCAAATGCACCAAGCACGTCCAGTCGCCATTTGTTCGGCTTGTTTTTGATTGAAGCCTACAATTGCACTGTACATGTAATAAGTAATGTCAGTATTGTCAATGAACGTGTTTACTTGCGCTTGGATAGCGTTTTTTAATTGATTTTGCTTGTTAGATTTATCAGCACTTTGCAGAGCCTCATACGCTTGTAGAAGCTCATGCTTTGCGCCAAATTTTGAACGGTAGTGAGTTGGTTTGCGATCAGGTAAACAATCGTAGTCGTAGTAAAACGTCCCGTTTGCTTTGCCCCAACGCCAAGCACTTCCTGTATTGGGTAAAAAGTCGCCGTATTTATAGCCTTTTTGGATTGATTTTTTGAATAGTGCTCTAGCACGTGTTCTTAAATATTCTTCTGTTACTTGACAAATTTGTAATACCAAGCGTTGCGAAACCCATAAGGTTTCACCGTCTTTGTAATTACGTATAATGATGTCTTGGGGTAACAGTTGCATTCGTACGAATTAGTTGATTAACATTTTTTCTAATTCTGCAAACTTTTCCATGATTAGTTTGGCAGCAACTGATTCTTGTTTTCTTTCGTTTGTCACTACTTTTTTGCAATAAACTTTACTCTTACCTGTCATACTATGAAGCAGTTCCCAAGTTTTAAATTTTCTCGCTTGTTCAATTAATATGCTCATATCTTAAAATTTATTATACATTTGTATCGTTAGAGTGATACAAATATAGATATTTTTCAATACTAATTAATAAAAACATAGACTTATTTCAATATGAGTATAGAAAAAATTACACATAGGTTATGTAAATACATGGAATACAAAGGATTGAATCCTAACAATATTACCGTTGACGCAGGCTTATCTGTAGGATTAATTGGTAAAGCCATTAAGAATTCAGCTGGTTTGAACTCAGATACTATAGAAAAAATTCTACATTCTTATATAGACTTAAATCCTATTTGGTTTGTTTTAGGAGAGGGTGAGATGTTAAAACCAAATGTGCAGGATATGTCACACTTTGAAAATGTCACAAAAACTGTCACATTTTCGGAAGAAACGAAAAATAAAGAAAATGTATCACTTTTAGTAAATGAGGACAAATCTGTTTTGTCTAGCAAAATGCCAAAGATTGTTACTGTAAGTGAAAGCGGGAAGGATAATGTAGTACTGGTACCTACTAAAGCTGCAGCTGGGTATTTATTAGGTTATGGAGATCCACACTTTGTACAGACATTACCAACCTTTAGTTTGCCAAATATTCAGAATGGTACTTTTAGAATGTTTCAAGTATCAGGTCATTCTATGTATCCAACTTTAAACGATGGGTCTTATGTAGTTGGTGAATGGGTAGAGAATTGGATTAAAGACATAAAAGACAATCGTATATATGTGATTGTCAGTAATGATGGTATTCTTGTTAAGCGTGTTTTAAACCGTTTGAAAAAATATGACAATTTATATTTGAAATCAGATAATAGAAAGGAGTATCCTAATATATCTCTAGAGACATATCATATAAAAGAAGTCTGGGCTGTAAAAATGCACCTTTCTTTTGAATTACCTGACCCAACCGTATTATATGACCGTGTAGGGGACTTAGAAGCTGAAATCGACCATATAAAATCACTTTTAAAAAGCAAAAATTAAACCATTCATTTGACTAACTTTAATTTTCGACCTTTTTTATTAAAGAAGAATTAAACCTTTTTAAACCTTTTTTAGTATTAATGTCTTAGTTTATAGTGTATGTTTGGTATTGCCCCTAATAATCCGTTGCTTTATAGTGACTTCCAGGCTTTTTATATAATAACCTTTGCCAAGAATGGCATAGATAATTCCTCTTTTTTTTAATTCTTCATAGGCTTGTAATACCGTGTCTCGAGATAAAGAAAAGGCTATGCAGACTTTATTTATAGAAGGTAATTTTTCATCTTTTTTCAGTTTTTTATCCTCGATTGCTTTTTCAACAGAGTAAACTATTTGTTTGTATTTAGGTATTCCTAGATTATTCTGAATTGAGATTATTTTCATAAAATAATATTTTTTTGCAATATACGAAAAAAAACCGGTAGGTACCGGTATGCAGTACAGTCTGATTGTTATATTTTTGGATTTCATTTTTCACAAACAAACAATGGAAATAAAAAACATACCGCATTTTATTATGGATTCTACAGCAGAATTGTTTGGAATATTGCCTAATGACGTTGCTGTTCATTCTTATGAATTAGTTAATAAAAATGGAATGCAAGTAAAAATTATTAATTATGGAGCGACAGTGACATCATTAAAAATTCCATTGGAAGATGATAAAACAGTTGATGTTGTTTTAGGATTTGACAATTTAGAGGCATACCTAAAATCATTCGATTTAGAAAGTGCACCATATTTGGGAGCAACGGTTGGCAGATATGCAGGTCGCATCAATAATGGTACTTTTGAACTGAATGGTAAAGTATATGGTCTGAATATCAATAACAATAAACATGCTCTTCATGGCGGTTTTTTAGGTTTCAGTAAAGTGGTTTGGGAAGTTAAAGCCATAAAGCAAGAGGATAATCCATCGATAACTTTAGTGTATGAAAGTCAAAATAATGACGAAAATTATCCGGGAGATTTATCAGTAGAGTTAACATATAAGTTGTCTGAAGAAAATGAATTGATTATTGAATATCGTGCTACATCTACAGAAGATACAATTGTAAACCTAACCCATCACAGTTATTTTAATTTAGATGGGCACAATTCAGATGTTTCTAACTTAGAAATGAGTGTGAATTCTAAAGAAATTTTAGAAACTACAGATGAGAATATCCCAACTGGTAAGTTTTTAGATGTTACTAATTCATTTTTTGATTTTTCATCATTCAAAAATTGCCCAGCTAAAATTGATACTACTTTTATTTTAAATCAAGGAAAGGATTTAGCAGCTTCTCTTTTTAGCAAAAAGAACAAGTTAAAAATGTCTGTTTATACAGATCAACCAGCTGTTCATGTTTATGTTGGAGGAAATTGTGAAGACATTCATGGAAAAGAAGATGTGTTTTACCATTCTTTAAGTGGTATTTGTTTTGAAACCCAGAATTTTCCGGATGCTCCTAATCACAAGCATTTCCCGAGTTCAGTTCTAAAGAAGAACGCAGTCTATGAGCATAAAACCACATATAAATTTGAAATTCTTTAAAATAAACTAACCACTAAACTATTACTGAAAAATTTCTATGAAAAAAATAATACTTCTATTAGCACTTACAACCTTGTTTTGTGAAGCTAATGCGCAAGATGGACAAATTCAGATTGAAACTCAAAGTACTGCTTTGATTTTGAAAGCAGGAAAGAATGGCTTGCTTTATCAAGCCTATTTGGGAACAAAGCTAAAAGGGAATTCAGGATACAATACACTTTCAAAGGAAAACACAAAAACATTTGTTATAAATGATGGAAATCCGTTGGTTAATTTAAGGCACCAAGCGTATCCAACATATGGAACTGACAACTTATTTGAGTCTGCTATTAGAATGACTCATAATGATGGGAATCCATCTCTGGAATTAACGTATGTAAGTCATCGTACAGAAAAAATTGATGCTAATACCACAGAAACTATTATAAAACTAAAAGACCAAGTGTATCCAGTAGAAGTGACGCTTCATTATAAAGCTTTTTACAATGAAAACGTGATTGAGCAATGGACAGAAATTCAGCATCACGAAAAGAAACCGGTTATGTTATATAACTATGCGTCTTCTATGTTGCATTTTGATGCAGATCGCTATTGGTTAACTCAATTTCATGGAGATTGGGCCAAAGAAGTTCGCATGCAGGAAAGTGAATTGACTAGCGGTACGAAAGTTATTGACTCAAAATTAGGAGTTCGTAACAATATGTACCAAACACCAGTTTTCTTTTTATCTCTTAACTCTAAAGCCGATGAAAATTCAGGAGAACTTGTGGCAGGAACGATTGCATGGTCGGGAAATTTTAAGTTAGCTTTTGAGTTAGACAATAAAAATTCACTTAGAATAAGTTCAGGGATAAACCCATTTGCTTCAGAATACAGTCTTCAGCCAGAAAAAGTATTTACTACACCTTCATTTATTTATACTTTTTCTAATAAAGGAAAAGGGCAGGCGAGTAGAAACTTACATACATGGGCTAGAAAATATGGAATTAAAGATGGTGAAAAAACCCGTTTGACATTGTTAAACAATTGGGAAACGACCTTTTTTAATTTTGATGAAAAGAAATTGACAGATATGTTTACGGATTCAAAAACGCTAGGTGTTGACATGTTCTTATTAGATGATGGTTGGTTTGGGAATAAATATCCTAGAAGTGGAGATAAATCCGGTCTAGGAGATTGGCAAGCTACTAAAACAAAATTGCCTAATGGTATTGGTTTCTTGATGCAAGAAGCTGAGAAAACAGGAATAAAATTCGGAATTTGGATCGAGCCGGAGATGGTTAATCCTAAGAGTGAATTATATGAAAAACATCCGGATTGGGTTTTAAAATTGCCTAATAGACCAGAAAGTTATTATCGTACTCAATTGGTTCTGGATTTATGTAATCCGCAAGTGCAAGATTTTGTATTCAAAACTGTAGATGACATTATGCAAACTAATTCAGGTGTAGCCTTTTTTAAATGGGACTGTAACCGAATGATGACTAGCGCCTATTCAACTTATCTTAAGAATCAACAATCACATTTATTTATTGAATATACAAACGGTTTATATAAAGTTTTAGACCGAATTAAAACAAAATATCCGAATCTGCCTATGATGCTTTGCTCAGGTGGAGGAGGAAGAACGGATTATGCTTTCCTGAAATATTTTACAGAGTTTTGGGCAAGTGATAATACAGATCCGTACAATAGAGTCTTCATACAATGGGGGTATTCTCAGTTCTTTCCAGCCTTTTCAATTTGTAATCACGTAACATCATGGGGTAATCAATCCATTAAGTTCAAAACCGACGTTGCCATGATGGGTAAATTAGGATTTGATATTAATGTGAAAGAACTTAAAGAGAAAGAACTGAAGTACTGCCAGGATGCTGTTGCTAATTATAAGCGATTGAGTCCAGTAATTTGGCATGGTGACATGTACAGAATTATCTCTCCTTATGATGAAAGCCGTGCAGTATTGATGTATGTTAACGAGGCAAAAAGTAAGGCAGTGATGTTTTCTTATACATTACATCCGCTTTATGATCCACAATATAACGCTGTTCGCTTTCAAGGTTTAGATCCAAATAAAACTTATAAAGTAGAGGAAATAAACTTGATGCCAGAAGGCAAAAAATCTTTCGAAGAATCTGGGGAATCATTTACAGGAGATTATTTAATGAATGTTGGTTTACGAGTTTCTTCATCTAAGGTAGAAACGAGTGTTGTTCTAGAAGTTACGGAAATATAGTGAAATGACTGAGATCAAGTTGTTTGACTTCGTAAGCAGATAATTTTTAAAAATAAAAGAGGGATAGTGCAAAAGATTAAAAATGAAGAAAGTTTTATCAAGCTTTTGATTAAATTTAAATAAATGAATGATATATTAATAAAAAAAACAACTGCCTTTTTCGAAGAAACTTTTAGCTCTTCACCTGAAAAAATGGTGCTTTCTCCAGGGAGAATAAACATTATAGGCGAACATATTGATTATAATGACGGATATGTTTTACCTGCGGCAATTGATAAAATCATCTGTTTTGCTTTCGAAAAAAACAATTCAAAACAATCCAAAATAATTGCTATAGATTTGGATGATGAATTTGAAATTGATCTTACAAAGACCGTTGAATTAGATGAAAAAGTTTGGACCAATTATTTCCGAGGAGTTATTAATCAATTGAAGATAAGTGGATTTTCTTTTGAAGGATTCAATTGTGTTTTTAGCAGTAATATTCCGGTTGGTTCAGGATTGTCCTCTTCTGCAGCTTTAGAATGTGGCTTTCTATATGGAATTAATTCTCTTTTTAATTTGAACATAAAACCAATCGATATTGCCTTAATGAGTCAAAAGGCAGAGCATTGGGTTGGTATCAATTGCGGAATAATGGATCAGTTTTCGAGCGTTATGGGCTTAGAGAATAAAGTTATAAAGATTGATTGCAAGACATTAGATTTTGAATATCATGATGCCAATTTCAATGATTATTCTTTGATTTTATTTGATAGTAATGTTAAGCATTCATTGTTTACCTCGGCTTATAACACAAGAAGAGAGGAATGTGATGAAGGACTTTCAATAATCAAAAAACATTTCCCGGAAATAAACAGTTTTAGAGATTGTTCGGAAAAACATGTGCTGAGTTTGGAAGATAAAATGAGTTCAGAAGTATTTAAAAGAAGTCATTTTGTAGTAAAAGAAATAGGACGTGTCACAAAAGCATGCGAAGCATTAGATAAAGGAGAAATCGAAGTTTTAGGACAACTGATGTTTGAAACGCATCATGGGTTATCGTCAGAGTATGAAGTAAGTTGTGCCGAGTTAGACTTTTTGGTGGATACTGCAAAGAAAGAAAACTCAGTAATAGGATCTAGATTAATGGGAGGCGGCTTTGGTGGTTGTACCATAAACTTGATTCAGAAAGGGCAGGAAGATATTATAAAAGCAAAAGTCTCTAAATTGTATTTTGAGACTTTTAATATAGAATTGAAAATTTATGATGTAAAGATTGGAAATGGTACATCATTGTATAATAGGAATTAAATGAAGAATTTTGATATAAATGAAGATCCGCACAGACGCTTTAACCCATTAATTAACGAATGGGTTTTGGTTTCACCACATCGTGCGAAACGTCCTTGGCAAGGACAAAACGAAGCTGTTGCTTTTGAAACATTGCCTGAATATGACCCAGAATGTTATTTATGTGCAGGGAATGTCCGAGCTAATGGGATGGTAAATCCTGCGTATGAAGATTGTTTTGTTTTTGAAAATGATTTTGCTGCCTTAAAGCAGGATGAAATAGCATTTGAAGTAGAAACAAAAGACCCAATTTCTGGAGAGCAAGCGAAGCCAACTTTTTTCAAGGCACAACCAGAGAGAGGTATTTCGAGAGTGGTATGTTTTTCACCAAAACATAATTTGACATTACCAGAGATGAGCGTCAAGGCTATTGAAAATATTATTCATACTTGGCAAATGGAATATACCTCTTTGGGGAAAATAGATTATATCAATCACGTTCAGATTTTTGAAAACAAAGGAAGTATCATGGGGTGCAGTAATCCGCATCCTCATGGGCAAATTTGGGCGCAGTCGTCCTTGCCAACTTCAGTAGAAAAAACACAGAATAATCTAAAAGCCTATTATGATAAATATGGCAGCAATCTTTTGCAGGATTATTTGCAGGAAGAGTTGAGGCTGAATGAAAGAATTGTTATTGAGAACGATCATTTTGTGGCTTTAGTTCCTTTTTGGGCCATTTGGCCTTTTGAAACTATGATTATCAGCAAACGTCATATTTTGAAAATTACGGATTTTACAGCAGCAGAAACTTATGCTTTTGCAACAATCCTAAAACAATTAACCACTAAATACGATAATCTTTTTAAGACATCGTTTCCATACTCATCAGGAATTCATCAAGCTCCAACAGATGGTGAGTTACATTCGGAATGGCAATTTCATATGCATTTTTATCCACCATTATTACGTTCAGCATCAGTAAAGAAGTTTATGGTAGGTTATGAAATGCTTGGCGAATCACAAAGAGATATCACACCGGAAAAAAGTGTTGAAATCTTAAAGAGTCAGTCCGAAATTCATTATAAACAATTAGTATAATTTAAAATTTAACCAAAAGAACAAACCAATGAAAACATTGCAATTATATGATTACCTAGTTTTTTTATTTTATTTCTTTGTAGTCGCAGGATATGGATATTCGGTTTATAGACGTAAGAAGAGTGCTAAATTAACTGCCTCTCACGACTATTTTTTGGCTGAGGGATCTTTGACTTGGTGGGCTATCGGAACTTCATTGATAGCTTCGAACATTTCTTCTGAACAGTTTATAGCCATGTCTGGAAATGGTTTCAAAATGGGATTAGCTATCGCTACTTATGAGTGGATGGCTGCAGCCACACTGATAATTGTCGCTATCTTTTTTATTCCAGTTTACTTAAAGAATAAAATCTATACGATGCCTCAGTTTTTGAGCGAAAGATACAATGGAAGCGTTGCCATGATTATGGCTGTTTTCTGGTTGCTATTGTATGTAATTGTAAACTTAACTTCAATACTTTATTTGGGGGCATTGGCCATTAATGGAATTTCCGGTATTAATGTTGATTTGTGCATGTATGGATTGGCATTTTTTGCAATTATAATTGCTTTGGGAGGAATGAAAGTGATTGGATATACTGATGTTATTCAGGTTGTGTTTTTGATTTTTGGAGGTTTGGTAACAACTTATTTAGCCTTAGACAAAGTGGCCGAATTAAACGGACAAAGCGGTATGGTAAATGGATTCAATTACATGATGAATCAATCTGGAGATCATTTTCATATGATATTCAAAAAAGACAACGCAAACTTTCCTAGTTTACCGGGATTAACAGTATTGTTTGGAGGTATGTGGATCGTGAATTTAAATTACTGGGGTTGTAATCAATATATTACTCAAAGAGCTTTGGGGGCTGATTTAAAAACAGCACGTGGTGGAATTTTGTTTGCTGCTTTCTTAAAATTATTGATGCCAGTTATAGTTGTTTTACCAGGTATTGCCGCTTACGTAATTCATATGAAAGGCGGATTGCAAACAGAATTGTTAGGAGCAGATGGTGTATTGAACCCAGACAGAGCTTATCCTGTATTACTAAACTTATTACCAGTTGGATTAAAAGGACTTTCTTTTGCAGCACTGACCGCAGCAGTTGTTGCGTCATTGGCAGGGAAAGTAAACAGTATTTCGACCATTTTTACTTTGGATATCTTCAAGAAAAAAATTCAAGTAGATGCCAGCGAAAAGAAAATGGTACGAGTAGGGAAAATAACTGTTGTTGTGGCTATGTTAATTGCAGTTGTAATTGCACCTTTTTTAGGAATTGATAAAAAAGGAGGATTTGAATTTATTCAGGAATATACCGGATTTGTAAGTCCTGGTATTTTCGCGATGTTTATTATGGGATTCTTCTGGAAAAAGACCAGTTCAAACGCAGCAATGTTTGCTACAATAGGAGGTTTTGTATTATCAGTATTTTTTAAATTCTTGCCAAGATTTATGAATTTAGAATTTTTGAATAGTACCGGATTTGCTGTTTTGGTAGAGCAAAAGGATAAAACAATGGCTTATGAAATTCCTTTTATTGATAGAATGGGGTTTGTATTTGCAATATGCGTTTTATTGATGATTGTGATTAGTATAATCGATAACAGGAGAGGTGTTGCTGTAAAAGGATTAGAAGTAGATACAAAAATGTTTAAGATCAACAACGGTTTCGCCGTAGGTTGTATGATTATAACCGGGATTCTAGTCGCGTTATATTCAATTTTTTGGTAAGAAAGTTTTAAGTTAGTTATTTTTGATTTGTTTGAAAAGTGTGAAGTCAATTTATTTGATTTCACATTTTTTTTATAACATAGGTCACAATTCCCCAAATGATTAATTGATTTTCTTCGGTTACCTTTATGGGTTGGTAATTTGGGTTTTCGGGCATGAGATAAAGACAATCAGTTTCTAGCTTAATGCGTTTTACGGTAAATTCACCATCAATAAAGCAAATTGCTATTTTGTTGTTTTGTGGTTCTAAACTTCGGTCAACAACCAATACGTCTCTGTCATTTATTCCCGCATCTATCATAGAATTTCCGTTGACTCTGATATAAAATGTTGCCAAAGGATTTTCACTTAATGCGGTGTTTAAGTCAATATTGGTTTCCATAAAGTCTGCTGCTGGCGATGGAAATCCTGCCGAAACACCATCTGGAATGAAAGGAATTTTCAACTCACTTTCAAAGTCAGGTAGAAAAAAGGTTAGCTTTTGGTTTTTGTTTATTGACATTTTATTTCGAGAATCTCTTTAAAATCAGTAGTGTATTTTGGAGATAAATAATTTTGGTTCATATTCCAGGTTAGACTCAAATTTTGGGTAGCCAGCTTTACTTTGGTACTTCCAATTTTTACATTGAGTTGATCCATTACTTTCATCAAAGCCAAATGTTTTGGGTTTTCCTCTTCAAACAATTGCAATTGCTTTTTGTCTTCGTCAATGAGTTCGGTGAGAATCACTCCAGCTTTTTTGAATTTTATATCACCATTTCCATTATGCAGTTTCTTTAGCATTTCTATTGCTGCATTTGCTATTGTTATGGTAGAGTTTGTTGCAAATGGTAAAGTCACAGCCATATTAAAATAATACTTTGAAGTTTGCACCGTGTGTTTGTCTACTACCAGCATTACAATTATAGTGTGACAACAGGATTTTTGTTTTCGCAATTTCTCTGCACAAACAGCTGCAAAAGTAGCAACACGTTCTCTCAATGAATCAAAATCCGAAATTTGCTTAGGAAAACTTCTTGTGGTAGCAATACTTTTCTTTTGGTCATGAATGGGTTCTAAACCCAAAACGGATTTTCCCTCTAATTCGCATTTTAGGCGAAGACCAATAACTCCCATTTCTTTTCTGATCCAATTCTCATGTTGAGGTGCAATAAAATCCAGTGCAGTTTTAATATTGCGTATTCTTGCTTTTTTGATGGTTCTGTATCCAATACCCCAAACATCTTCTATTTTGGTCCATTTTAATGCTTTGATTCGCTTTTCGTCGGTGTCAATTACATAAACGCCTTGAGTTTTATCTTCAAATTTCTTGGCAATTTTGTTGGCAACTTTAGACAAAGCTTTTGTTGGTGCAAATCCGATACATGTTGGGATTCCCACCCATTTTTGTACACGGCTTTTCATCTGGATGCCATAATTATGATAATCCAAAATAGTAAGACCGTCAAAGTTTAGAAAAGCTTCGTCAATACTATAAATTTCTACATTAGGAGTAAACTGTTCTAAGATTGACATTACCCGATTGCTCAAATCGCCATAAAGAGGATAATTAGACGAAAATAACTTTACGTTTTTTTCTTTTACTAATTCTCTGATTTTAAATGTTGGCGCTCCCATAGGGATTCCTACGGCTTTGGCTTCTTCACTTCTGGAAATTACACAGCCGTCGTTGTTTGATAATATGGCAACAGGCTTTCCTACGAATTGAGGTTGAAAGACCCTTTCGCATGAAGCATAAAAATTATTACAATCAACTAAAGCATACATGACACAAAATTACTCATTAGGAACAGATGTGAGTTCGTAACAAAAGTTTATTTTGAGGATTGTTGATAAGTAGTTTTTGGAGCTATTTCCTGCTGTACGTTACAATCTTTTGGGTCGAACCCCGACCCAAAAGGATTTTCACTACCATCAGGGCTAGTCAATAGCTATTTGAATTCAATGAAATTTCAGATTATTTGCAACCATCAATTCCACAACTATCAGCATTGGTTGTGTTTTGAAGAATAATTTTCGAATTAAAATTTCCGTCTTCCCATGCTTTTTCCAATGTTTTTAAGAATGTTTCCGGGTGTTGTGCTCCAGAAACGGCATACTTATTATCAAAAACAAAAAAGGGCACACCCGTTACACCAATGGCTTGTGCTTCATCTTGATCTTGAATGACCTCGCTGGTATATAAATTAGAATTCAATACGTTGTCTATCTCTTCTTTTTTTAGACCAACTTCCAAACCAAGATTCGTTAATGTTGCCAGATCATTAACATCTTTACCTTGGGTAAAATAGGCTTTAAACAATAGCTCTTCGAATGCATCGCCGAAATCGTATTTTTTGGCTAAATGAGAAAGTCGATGAGCATTGAGCGAATTGGCAAGAATTACGTTCTCAAAATGATAATCCAAACCTACTGCTTTTGCTTGTTGCGTAACACTATCATGCATGGCAACAGACCAATCTCTGTCGCGATTGTATTTTTTGGCTAAGTGATCTATAGTATTGTCTCCAGATTTAGGATTTGATGTTGGGTCTAATTGAAAACTTTTCCATTCAATTGTCACAGCATCTTTGTTTTCAAATTGTGACAAAGCCTCTTCGAATTTTCTTTTTCCAATATAGCAAAACGGACACATTACATCCGACCAGATTTGTATTTTTAGTTTATTATCCATTGTCTGCATTTTTATTTGGCAAGCCAAATGATTTTTTGAAATGCAAAATTAAACAATTCAGTATGAGACTCTTTTTGTTTTAGGATTTTATTGGGAATTTGGACTTTATGATAAAGCCTTTCATGGCTTTTTTTCGCTTATATATCATAGGTTTCAGATAATTTTGTATTAATTTTTATTGTTCTGTTATTCTAAATTTGATATCCACTTTATGAATTTATTGTACTGAAAACTGTCTTTTCAGATGGATATGGCATTTTTTTAGACAAAAAGCTAAGAAGTGTTCTCTGCATAGTGCGGATTATTGTAATTATAAAAAAGATAGAATGCAATTCAGATTATTTGAAAAACCAGTTTATGTAAACAGACGTTCCGTTTTAAAAACAAATGTAGGGTCTGGTTTAATCGTTTTAATGGGCAATGAGGAAAGTAGTATGAACTACGAACACAATTGGTATCCATACAGACAAGATAGTAGTTTCCTTTATTATTTTGGGTTAAACACAACTGGACTAGCTGCCGTTATTGATGTTGAAAGCGGTGAAGAAATCATTTTTGGTAATGAACTAACGATTGATGATATTGTTTGGACTGGACCTTTACCTTCTATCAGCGAAATGGCATTAGAAGTTGGTGTAACTGTTACTCGGCCATATAACGCTATCGAGCAGACAATACGTTCTGCTTTGGCTTCTGGTAGAAAAGTTCATATTTTACCTCCATACCGCCCAGAAAATAAAATTAAATTATCTGAATGGTTTCGTGTACCGGTTAGTGGTTTATCCGAGTTAGTTTCGGTTACCTTAATTAAAGCAATTGTAAATCAACGTTCTTATAAAGAGGCTCGAGAAGTTGCCGAAATGCATCAAGCTACATTGACTAGTGGGAAAATGCACTTGGCTGCCATGCGTTATGCAAGACCAGGAATGAAAGAATATGAAGTGATGGCTAAAGTAAAAGAAGTAGCTTATGCAAATAATAGTGCTATTTCATTCAATCCAATTGTGACCATACACGGAGAAACATTGCATAATCTGTATAGTGCTAATACTATTCGCGAGGGCCAAATGATTTTATGTGATGCAGGTGCTAGTAATGATATGAACTATGCAGGGGACCTTACTTGTACTTTTCCGGTTGGAGCAAAATTTACTTCAAAACAAAAAGATGTTTACGAAATAGTCTTGAATTCTCATAATACAGCAATTTCCATGTTGAAACCAGGCGTATTGTATAAAGATGTTTATTTAACCGCCTGTCAAAAAATTGTTGAAGGTATGCAATCGCTTGGTTTAATGAAAGGAAATGCTCAAGATGCTGTTGCCGCAGGAGCACATGCATTGTTCTTTCAATGTGGGTTAGGTCATATGATAGGTTTGGATGTTCACGATATGGAAGATTTGGGTGAACAATATGTGGGATACTCTGACACATTGAAAAAAAGTACTCAGTTTGGTATGAAATCATTGCGTTTGGGACGCGCTCTTGAACCAGGATTTGCCCTAACTGTAGAACCAGGAATTTATATGATTCCACAACTTATGGATCAATGGAAAGCTGAGAATAAGTTTGCAGAATTCATCAATTATAATGCACTTGATGGATACCGTGATTTTAGTGGTATTCGTGTAGAAGAAGATTTCTTGATTACTGAAGATGGATATCAACAAATCGGAGAACGTTTACCGATAACAGTTGATGAAGTTGAAGCGGTAAGAGCAGAATGTTTTGAAACAGTTTAGTTAGTAGAAAGGATGTCTTATTATAGACATCCTTTTTTGTTTAGCGGCTAGAGTTGTAGTCTTTTCCTTAAAATGGAATACTTGTTTTTTTGAAGATTTTTTAATGTTTATTATACTATTCTAATTTTTGAATATTTTTTATTAACTACCAAAAACCAAAAAAATGAAAAAAATCCTCTTTTATTCTCTCATTGCACTAATGGCTTTAAGCTGTGAACAAGATAAGAATGGTTCCAATATTGAAGCTGTAAATGACCAACCTAGCGGAAAATGTTTGTCTGATGAAATGATGGCAAAATATTATTCTGAAAATCCTTCGGCTCTGGCACAGATGCAGAGTTTTGATATTTTTACCCAAAATCGTGTCAATAGACTCTCTACGAGTAAGGCTCTTGCAGCCAGTTATGTGATACCAGTTGTCTTTCATGTTTATGGGACTGATTTTGCAGGAGCAACGGTAAACGATCAGACTATTATAACAGCTTTGCAAAAAGTAAATGATGATTTTCATGGGCTAAATCCGGATTATAACTCTGTAGATCCGTTCTTTTTGGCAATCCGCTCTACATTTAATGTTACTTTCAAATTAGCCCAAAAAGACCCTAATGGGAATCCTACTACCGGAATTGTATATCATCCTTATGCTGAAGGTTTCGGAAGTACAAAAGCAAATGCTATCAAGGCTATTAAAGCTGATGCATGGGATAATTATAAGTATTGCAACGTTTATATCCAACTCGACTTGTATGGAGATAATAAACTTAATAATTCTGGAGTTGCTTGGTATCCAGATAAAGCAATGTCAGATAGTAAAATTGCCCGTATAGTTTATAACGGAAGATATTTATATGGAAATACAGATACAGAATTTGCATCTACTCTTTCTCACGAGTTTGGGCATTGGCTAAATTTGATCCATTCTTTCCAAGATGGGTGTTCAATTGCTAATGAAAATTTGTGCGCAACAACAGGAGACAAGGTTTGTGATACGCCACAGGCTACCAGTAGCGATAATTGCAGTACTCAAACCAATTGTGCGGCAAAACGTGTGAATGTTGAAAATTACATGGGGTATGCAGGTGCAGGAGGTTGCTATAAAATGTTTACTGTTGGTCAAGTTAGCCGTATGGATGCAGCAATGCAACACGTCGCAAGACAAACCATTTGGCAACCATCAAACCTTACTGCGACTGGAGTTCAGTAATTTTTAAAATAAGTTAGAATAGTATATAATAAAAAGTCTACCTCAAAATTTTGGGGTAGACTTTTTATAAAGCAGTTTTTTTGAATTTCTAGCTTTCGATATTAATGTAGATTTGGTTCTTGAAAAGCACAAATAATTCGTTATTTAGTCACTGTAATCATCTCTGCTTTTTCTTTAAAGACCATTTACTTATATGGCTTCTACAACTCTTGCAATATCTGGACCCATTGCTTTAGTAGTTATTGTTTGTACTACATATGCATATGGACCGTTTGAAGGTTTTTCTGCAATATAGGCACAATACCAGTTTGTCCCCCATGGTAAACCAGTGTTCCAGTTATGATTGTTTTGATCGTCCCAAGACCATTTTTTTGTTTTGTCCTGTGGATTTGAAGGGAAGTAACTAGTTTCATAAACATGAATTTGTCCTTGTTGTGCTCTAAAAGGAGCATTAGTACTCCATTTTATCCAAAGATTTCCTTGTGCTTCATATGGTTCTATTGTCCATTGAAATGTTGCTGTTGCCATAGTTATACGAATTAATTTCTCTTACTCTTTTTATTGTTTGGATTTTCAGATTGCTCCATTTTTGTATTTATTTATCGAAATACTTAACAAAGTTAATAGGGGTAATCGAAATTTTTATGAGTGAATCTACCCGATTTTCTATAGCGTAAAAATACTCGTCTCGTATTAATAGAATATACATTTATGATGATATTGATCTTGAATTCGTATCAATATTTTTCCAAGAATTTGAAGATTTGCTAAACTAGATTGATTTTTTCTAAATACAGTAGTACAAACGATTTGGTAATTATTAAACTTTACAGTAACGGGTGTTCAATAATTTCTAATATAGATAGAGGAGTATAAAAAATGGGTTTATTCTGAGCTTTGTAAAAGTCTTTTTTGGTTTTTATTTTGAGATATTATTTTAATCAGGGTTTTTGTTTTTTTTCTTGGCAGGAAATAAATAATTGAATTTTTTTAAGTTTGATTTCCTGGTTCGTCTATTTGGATTTGAGGCTACTTCGTTTAAAAATGCTATTTGTGGTTTTATCTGAGCTCTTTTTTTATCGACATCGGAGATGTAACTTTTTAAAAAGTGTTTCATACCACGTAACTGGTCTAATTCTATGGAATAAATTGTTTTTTTTCCGGAATTAGTAACCTGTAGTAGATTAGCCTTTTTTAATTCCAGCAAATGTTTGGACACGGTAGATTGCGCCAATGGCAAAGCTGATACAATTTCTCCACAAGTGCAATTATCCTTTATGAGTAGCGTATTCATAATTTGCATACGTGCTGGATGCCCCAAAGCTTTAAAAAGAATTGCTAAATCATTAACGTCATCCTTAAACTCTTTCTTTTTAGTAGTCCCCATTAGAATAGATCATTTAACTAATCGCAATTTAACGATAATACTTTAATACAGGATAATTATTGATGCTATTTATTAGCTCTTTAGTTATTGTGATTATCGCACCATTGAGGTTACTATTTTTTATTTTTATTCAATCAAAAAGCCCCACCAACTTCAATAGTATTGAAATTAGTGGGGCTTTTTTAGATGAAGTTATCTTTATGCTAGTAAATCCAGTACCAATGAAGGGAACATTCCCAAAACTACATTAAAAATAATAGCGATAATTGCCACAGCATAGATTAAGAAAGGTTTTCCTTTACGTACTTCATTTGGCTCTTTAGTGTACATAGCCAAAATCAATTTAAAGTAGTAACCAACACTTATAATTGAGTTAATAACAGCGAATATAACCACTATTAAGTAACCTGATTGAATCGTTTGACTAAACAAAACTAATTTAGCAAAGAAACCTGCAAAAATTGGGATACCCGCCATAGAAAGTAAAGAACCAGTTAGTATAGCAGCTAATAATGGATTTGTTTTTCCTAATCCATGGAAGTTAACAATATCTTCGTTTTCTCTATTTTTGCAAACGTATAAGATTACACTAAAAGCAGCAATACCAGCTAATGAATAAGCTGAGGTATAATACAACAAGTTTCCTGCAGAAGTTGATAAACTAAGTAACGTCATCAACATAAATCCAGCATGTGAGATTCCTGAAAAAGCCAACATACGTTTAACGTTTGCTTGTCTTAATGCCATAATATTACCAACAGTCATAGATGCAATTGAAACAATGACTACAACTATTTGGAATGAATAATTAATATCAGCATGTAAAGCAGTCAATAATTTATATAAAGTGGCAATGGCAACAACTTTTGCCAAAGTACTCATTAAAGCAGTTGTCAAGGCTGGAGAACCTTCGTAAACATCTGGTGCCCAAAAATGGAAAGGAACAGCAGCTATTTTAAATAACATTCCGATTGTTACTAATACGATTCCAATTGGGAACCAAATTGGTAATTCAGCAGATTGTGACATTTCGCTAATTTCTACTATGTCAAACGATCCCATAGCACCATAAATTAAACAAATACCAAAAAGTATGATTCCAGATGCAAATGATCCCATCAAGAAATATTTCATTCCCGCTTCGTTACTTTTCACATTCATTCGGCTACTTGCAGCAAGAACATAAAGAGAAATAGATAATATTTCGATTCCTAAAAAGAACATAGCCAGGTTTCCAAAAGTAACCATTGCAACTGCTCCAGATAAAAGGAATACTTTTATGGCAACATAATCAGAAAGTTTAGATTTATGGTTTTCGTAGAAATTATGGCTCAAAGCTACCAAGAATATGGTAAGTACAATGAATAAAGAAGAGAATGATACTGAAAATTTGTTTACTATAAGCATATTGTTATAGTAATTCCCAGTAGTATTAAATTCAGAAACCGTAAGACCTAAAATGGCCAATAAACCAATAATTGTTATTGGAATAATTGCTTTTCTGAAATCAAAAATTTCAAATATAAGGCATAAAACACCTAATCCTATTATAGCTATTAATGTTGTCATTTATATTATGCTTTTTTACTTAATTGTATTTATTAATAGTGTTTAAAATAGTTTCAAGACTTGGTGTAATCAAATCATTGATTGGTTTAGGATACATACCAAAGAAGAATAAAACACCAATGATTATTACCATTGTCAAACCTTCAGAGAAAGTAACATCGGCAAATAGTTTAGAATTGGTTTCTCCAAGCATTACATGTTGAAACATTTTTAGCATGTAATAAGCTCCTAAAATAATAGTGGTACCACCTAAAATAGCTAACCAAATATTAATTTGTGAAAGGCTATATAGAACCGTAAATTCTCCAACAAAGTTAAAAGTAGTTGGTAAAGCTACAGAAGCCAATACCAAAATTAAAAACATAGAAGTAAATTTTGGTGATTGTGAGCGAATTCCACCCATCTCAGCAATAAGTCTGGTTTCGTATCTTCTAAAAATGATTTCAGCAGCAAAGAACAAACCGACTACTACAAATCCGTGAGCAATCATTTGTAAAACAGCTCCTCTAAAACCATCAAGAGTTAGAGTATATGTTCCTGCAGCAATTAATCCAACGTGAGCAAGAGAAGAATAAGCTAATAGTTTTTTCAAGTCTCTTTGTCTCAAAGCTACTATAGAACCATAAATAACACCAGCAATACCTATCCCGATGAATACGAACATGTAATCTTTAGCAGCTAATGGTGTAAGAGGTAATTGCCAACGGATAACGCTATACAATCCCATCTTTAGCATAATACCAGACAAAAGCATGGTTCCAACAGTTGGAGCTTTTTGGTATACATTTGCTTGCCATGTGTGAAAAGGAATTAATGGAATCTTAATGGCATAAGCTAAAAAGAAAGCTGTAAAAATCCATTTTTGTTCCGCTATAGTTAAGTTTAATTTGTATAAATCTTCAATTAAGAAACTTCCAGCTTTTAGGTATAAATAAACAAATGCAATAAGCATGAATAAAGAACCGGCAAGGGTATAGATAAAGAATTTAACTACTGCTTTTTTACGTTCTTCAGCATCACCATTACCCCAAATCAAGGCAATGAAATAAATAGGGATTAATGATAATTCCCAGAAGATGTAGTATAAAAGACCATCACTTGCTAAAAATGTTCCTACCATAGCAAAAGACATAAACAAAATCAAGGCATAAAATGCTTTTGAATTTTTATGGTCATTCCCAAAAGAAGAAAATATAATTATGGCAGTCAATGCTGTTGTCAATAAAAGCATTGCTATAGATAAACCATCTGCTTTTAATGCAAATGAAATATTAGGTTGTGTAATCCATCGGTTGATAAAACTAATGTTTTCACCCAAATTAAAATGATTCAACAATACAATTGAGCAACCGAATGAGGCTAACCCGAAAAACAACGCCACTTTTGAAGCGAGTTTATCACCAGCTAAATAGGTTGCAAATGCGCCAACTAAAAGGATGATTAATATGAGAGATACATTCATAGTATAAAATTATTGAGCTAGAAATAAATAAGAAACAATGGCACACATGCCTAAAACAAAAGCAAATAGGTATAGTCCAACACTTCCATTCTGCAATTTTTTACCTTGAAAACTTAATTCATTGGTTACTTTTCCTAATCCAAAAACTAGGGACGAAATTCCTGTTTCTACATAGTCTCTAAAGAATCTTGATAAAACATTTACAGAAGAAACAAAAATAGAATCATACAATTCATCAACATAGTATTTGTTGTAAAGTACTTTTGAAAATCCTGTTATTTGAGCATCTTCACTCGGTACAGTGTTTTGTTTAATATATTTAGCGTATGCAATTGCTATTCCCACTAATCCACCAATCACGGCAATCGCCATTAATGTATATTCAGTTGCTCCTAAATGGTGTTCAGCTTCCACTTTCGTGAAAAGAGGGGCTAAATACTCATTCAACCAACTATTACCTGGTAAACTAATTGCGCCTCCAACAGTTGCTAAAATTGCCAAAACTATCAAAGGGAAAGTGATCAATGATGGACTTTCATGTAAATGATGTTTTTGTTCCTCAGTTCCTCTAAAATCACTAAAGAATGTTAAGAACATCAATCTAAACATATAGAAAGCAGTCATTATTGAAGCTACAGAAGCTACAACCCAAAGTGGAATGTTATGGTGGAAAGCAACCATCAAAATTTCATCTTTTGAGAAAAATCCTGAAAACAATGGAACTCCAGAAATAGCAAGTGAAGCAATAAGCATGGTCCAGAACGTAATTGGCATTGCTTTTTTCAAACCACCCATTTTACGCATATCTTGTTCTCCATGTAAACCGTGAATTACAGATCCAGATCCTAAGAATAAACAAGCTTTGAAGAAAGCGTGTGTGATTACGTGAAAAACAGCTACCTCATAAGCGCCAAATCCTAAAGCCAAGAACATTAATCCCAATTGAGAAACAGTAGAGTAGGCCAATACTTTTTTGATATCGTTTTGAACCAATCCTATTGTAGCAGCTACTAATGCAGTTATAGCACCAATTACAGCTATTATGTTTTGAACGTATGGAGTTAAATCGAATATAAAGTTTAATCGGGTTACCATAAAAATACCAGCTGTTACCATCGTAGCAGCGTGGATCAGAGCTGAAACTGGTGTAGGACCAGCCATCGCATCAGGCAACCATGTGTATAAAGGAATTTGAGCAGATTTTCCACAAGCTCCAATGAACAATGACAAAGCAGCTATGCTTAACCAAAGAGTGTCAAGATTTTTAGCTCCTGCGATTGCTGTTTTCAAAGTCGCAAAATCCAAAGTTGAGAATAAGTTACCTAAAATAAAAATTCCAATTAATAAACCTAAATCTCCAATTCTGTTCATAATGAATGCTTTTTTTGCAGCATCATTATAATCTTGGTTTTTATACCAAAACCCAATTAATAAGTAAGAACAAAGACCAACACCTTCCCAACCAATGAACATTACCAATAAGTTGTTTCCAACTACAAGTGTGATCATAAAGAAGATAAAAAGGTTTAAGTAAGCAAAGAAAGAATGCATTTTCTCATCATCATGCATGTAGCTAATCGAGTATAAATGAATCAAAGATCCAATACCAGTTACAAACATTAACCATAAAACAGACAATTGATCTAATAAGAATCCAAAGTTTACTTTGAAATTGCTAATTTGTATCCAATCAAATAAAACAATATTGATAGGTTGTTTGCTTTGATTGATTTGCATAAAAAAGCAAACCGTAACAATAAATGAAACTACTACAGATAGTGTTCCTATAATTCCAGAAAGAGACTTTCCTAAAGTTTTTCCAAAAAAAACATTGATTAAAAATCCTAAAAAAGGAGCTAATACTAAGACTAAAGCTAAATTGGTATCCATTGCCATTTATCCTTTTAAGTTTTTTAAATTATCGATACTAATTGATCCGATGTTTCTAAATATCGATACTAATATTGCCAATCCTACGGCAACTTCAGCAGCAGCAACGGCCATCGAGAAGAATACGAATACTTGCCCTTGTGCATCCTGATGGTAAGTAGAGAATGCAACAAATAATAAGTTTACGGCATTCAGCATGATTTCAATAGACATGAAAACAATAATGGCATTCCTTCTGTACAAAACTCCAAAAATACCGATACAAAAAAGCGTTACGCTTAGGAAGATATAGTTCTCTATACCAATCTGAGTTAAAATATTGTTCATTATTTTTCTAGTTTTTCTTTTTTAGACAATAATACCGCACCAATCATGGCAACCAAAAGTAGGATAGAAGCAAATTCAAAAGGAACCATATATTCGTTCAATAATACTTTACCCAAAACTTTAATTGATTGGTAGTCTTCGCCAGTATAATCATATTCTACAATAGGTTTAGAATCAATAAAGATTTTGATTAAAACTAAACAAACCAAACAGAAAGAAACAATTGCCCCCAATCTGGTAAATCTAGGTTTGTGTACTTCATCTTTTTCGTTGAGATTCATCAACATGATTGTAAATAGGAATAAAATCATGATAGCACCAGAATAGACAATTACGTGTACAATGGCCAAAAATTGAGAGTTTAGCAATAAATAATGTCCAGCTATTGAGAAAAAACAAATCACTAAGTAAATAGCGCTATGTATTGGGTTTCTGCTAAAAATAGTTAAAAAGGCAGTAGATAAAGTGATAGCTGCCAATACGCAAAATATAATAATTACTGTTGACATTAGTTAGCGTTTTTAAGTTGAGCATTTTTCATAGCCATTTCCAATGGCATAACTAGTTTGTCTTTTCCGAAAATAAAATCTTCTCTGTCATATTGAGAAGGAACTAATTCTTTAGAAATCGTCAAGTAAATTGCATCTTTCGGACAAGCCTCTTCACACAATCCACAAAAAATACAACGCAACATATTGATTTCATATATTTCGGCATATTTTTCTTCTCTGTACAAATGCATTTCGTCAGCTTTACGCTCACCCGCTTTCATTGTAATCGCTTCTGCAGGGCATGACAATGCACAAAGACCACAGGCAGTACAGTTTTCTCTACCTTGCTCATCGCGTTTCAACATATGTCTACCACGATAAACCGGACTCATTTCACGTACTTGTTCTGGGTATTGAACGGTAACTTTTTTTCTAAACAAATGCTTCAATGTAATCATCAAGCCTTTGAAAATTGCTACAAGATACAAGCGTTCCAAAAAAGTCATCTCTTTATTGGAGACCACTTTTTTTCTTCCCGATAAGGATATAGTTTCTATTGACATTTTTTATTTTTTATTTGTAGCTAATCCTGCTATTCGTTGCAATCTTTTATGTTTTAAAGGAAAACATAAAAGGATTTCCACTTCTATCAGGGCTAGTCCCGTTAACTATTGGGATTTGTGTTTTAAAATCCTAAATAAGCTGCTATTTCACTTCTCAAAAGTACAACTCCGGTAATCATAATATTAATGATAGATAGCGGAATTAATATTCTCCAACCCAAATGCATCAATTGATCGTATCTGAATCTCGGAATAGTCCAACGAACCCACATGTATAAGAAAATGAAACCACATAATTTTGCAAACAAAACTATCATTCCAATTACATTGGCAGTATTTACACCCCAGTTTTCAACTGCCCATTGCATTCCTGGATAATTATATCCTCCAAAGAATAAAACAGCCAAAATGGTAGAAGAAACAAACATATTCGCATATTCAGCGAATAGATAGAATCCCATTTTCATAGATGAATATTCCGTATGGTATCCTCCAATTAATTCAGATTCACATTCTGCTAAGTCAAAAGGAGTTCTGTTTGTTTCTGCAAAAGCACAAATCAAAAAGATTAAAAAGGATAAAGGCTGGTAAAAAACATTCCAATTCATCCCTGCTTGTTGCTCTGATATTTCTTTTAAGCTCAAAGTACCAGTCATCATTAATAATGCGATTACAGATAATCCCATGGCAACTTCATAAGAAACCATCTGAGAGGCAGCTCTAATGGCACCCAATAAAGAGAATTTATTGTTAGATGCCCATCCACCAATCATGATTCCGTATACACCAAGAGAAATAACTCCAAAAACATATAATAAGGCAACATCAATATCTGTAGCCTGTAAAATAATATCTCTGCCAAATAAATGTAATTTGTCTCCCCAAGGAATAACTGCACTGGTCATCAAAGCAGTACTCATGGCAATAGCAGGTCCTACAACAAATAAAAATTTATTAGGGGTATTTGGGAAAAATTCTTCTTTTGAAAATAATTTTAAACCATCGGCAAGAGGTTGTAATAAACCCCATGGTCCAGCTCTATTAGGACCAATCCTATCTTGCAACCAAGCAGCCACTTTACGTTCTGCCCAAGTAGAATACATTGCCATCAACATAGTAACAGCAAAAACAATTACGATAACAACGCTTTTTTCTATAATAAATGCACTTTCCATTTCTTAAGAATTTTTGTTGTTAGTATCTAATGGATTACTTGCCATACTGATTTTTTTTCTGTCTTGATCTCTACCCAAAAGAATATTTTTCTCAGTAGCGATTTCTACTTTTTCTAACTTTTGAGTATAGTTATTTTGATTGATAACCGAATCTTTTTCGAATTCTCTTGGCCCTTCAATAACCCAGTCAGAAACTTCTTTATGGTCAAAACGACATCCGTTACAGATGAATTCTTCTACTTCATGGTATTCATCTTTACGACCCGTAACACGTTGTATTTCGTTACCAAACATCCAAACGGTTGTTTTACCACAACATTTGTCGCAATCTCTGTGAGCATTATACGGTTTGTTAAACCAAACTCTTGATTTGAATCGGAAAGTTTTATCAGTTAATGCACCAACTGGACATACATCAATCATGTTTCCGGAAAATTCATTGTCAATCGCTTTAGAAATACAAGTCGAAATGTTAGCGTGATCACCACGATCCATAACTCCATGAACTCTATTGTCTGTCAATTGATCTGCAACTTGTACACATCTTTGACATAAAATACAACGATTCATGTGCAATTGAATATTCGGACCTATATCCTCAGGTTCAAAAGTTCTTTTTTCTTCTATAAAGCGAGTGGCAGATTTACCGTGTTCAAAGCTTAAGTTTTGTAAGTCACATTCACCAGCCTGATCACAAATAGGGCAATCAAGTGGGTGGTTGATTAACAAAAATTCAGTTACTGCTTTTCTGGCTTCTTGTACTCTTGGAGATGCTTTACTGGCGATTTCCATTCCGTCTTGACAACCAGTTACACAAGATGCCATTAATTTTGGCATAGGTCTTGGGTCGGCATCACTACCTTTGGTTACGTCAACTAAACAACAACGGCATTTTCCACCGCTACCTTTTAGTTTAGAATAATAGCACATCGCTGGCGGAACAACTTCTCCACCAATCATACGAGCAGCCTGCAAGATGGTTGTTCCTGCTTCTACTTCAATTTCTTGACCGTCTATGGTTACTTTCATTTATTTAGGCCTTAATGTCGAAAGTCGAAAGTCGAAAGAATATGTCTTTGGCTTTATAACTTTGTGACTTTTTAACTTTTTAACTTTTGACTATACTATTACTTTAGAAACTAAATGCTTTACTTTTTCGAAAGGCTCAGCAACAAAATGGTCTCTATTTTTAATTTTTTCCGGGAAACGGATATGATATTCAAATTCCTCTCTAAAATGACGAATTGCTGCGGCTACAGGCCAAGCTGCTGCATCACCAAGAGGGCAAATGGTATTTCCTTCTATTTTACTCTGAATACTCAAAAGTAGCTCAATGTCTTCTTCACGTCCGTGACCATTTTCTATACGGTGTAGTACTTTTTCCATCCAACCCGTACCTTCACGACATGGAGTACATTGACCACAACTTTCATGGTGGTAGAAACGAGAGAAATTCCAAGTATTACGAACAATACATGAAGTGTCATTATAAACGATAAATCCTCCGGAACCTAACATAGATCCAGTAGTAAAACCACCATCGCTTAAGGATTCGTAAGACATTAAACGGTCTTCACCTGCTGCAGTTTTGTAGATTAAATGTGCTGGTAAAACCGGAACAGAACTTCCTCCAGGTATAAAAGCTTTTAATGGTCTGTCAGAGCTCATTCCTCCTAGATATTCATCAGAGTTCATGAATTCATAAACACTTAGTCCTAATTCAATTTCATAAACACCAGGATTTTTAATATGTCCTGAAGCCGAAATTAATTTAGTTCCTGTAGATCTTCCAATTCCTATTTTGGCATAGTCAGCACCAGAGTTGTTTACAATCCATGGCACTGCGGCAATAGTCTCAACGTTATTTACAACTGTTGGATTAGCCCAAAGTCCTGATACGGCTGGAAAAGGTGGTTTAATACGAGGATTACCTCTTTTCCCTTCCAATGATTCGATTAGAGCAGTTTCTTCACCACAGATGTAAGCTCCGGCACCACAATGAACATGTAGTTCTAAATCAAACCCCGATCCTAATATATTTTTTCCTAAGAAACCAGCTGCTTTAGCTTCAGCAATGGCTCTTTCTAATATTTTAAATACCCACATGTATTCTCCACGAATGTAGATATACGAACGGTTGGCACCCAATGCATAACTGGAAGTAATCATACCTTCGATCAATAAGTGAGGAATAAATTCCATCAAGTAACGATCTTTGAAAGTTCCTGGCTCAGATTCATCAGCGTTGCAAACTAAATGTCTTGGTTTTCCTGATTTTTTATCAATAAAACTCCATTTCATTCCAGCTGGAAATCCTGCTCCACCACGACCGCGTAAACCAGAAGTTTTAACCTCTTCTACGACCTCGTCCGGAGTTAATGTTTTCAAGGCTTTTTCTACAGATGCATAACCACCGTTTTGGCGATACACTTCATAAGTTTTAATCCCTGGAATATTTATTTTGTCTAATAATATTTTTTGTGACATATTATTTATCGTGTAATATTATTTTATCGTCTTTACAATCGGTAATCAGCTGGTCAATTTTTTCTTTGGTTAAGTGCTCTTTGTAAAAATCACCCAACTGCATCATTGGAGCATAACCGCAAGCACCCAAACATTCAACACCTCTAACCTCAAATAACCCGTCAGCAGTAGGTTCTCCAACTTTTACACCTAATTTATCGCAAGTGTAATCCATTAAATCTTCTACACCGTTTAGACAACAAGGTGAAGTTTGACAAAATTCAAACATATATTTTCCAATAGGTCTTTGATTGTACATCGTGTAAAACGATACCACTTCATAAACTTCTACAGGTTTGATTTGTAAAATTTCGGCAACTTTATCCATTAAGTCAATGCTCAACCAATTGTCGTGAGCATCTTGAACTTCATGTAAAACGGGAAGTAACGCTGATTTTCTTTTATCTTCTGGATAATGACTAATCAATTCATTGATGCGATTCATCAATGTTTCTGTCATATTTATTTCTTGTTTGTAACGTGTGTGTACCATAATTTATGCGTCTAATTCTCCAGCAATAACATTTAAACTTGATAAAATAACAATTGCATCCGATAACATAGATCCCTTGATCATATCTGGATATGCCTGATAGTAAATAAAGCAAGGTCTTCTAAAATGCAATCTATAAGGAGTACGACTTCCATCGGTTGTTAAATAAAAACCTAATTCACCGTTTCCACCTTCAACCGCATGATATATTTCGGCAACTGGAACAGGAACTTCTCCCATTACAATTTTAAAGTGATAGATTAAAGATTCCATCGTGGTGTATACATCTTCTTTTGGAGGAAGATAGTATTCAGGTACGTCAGCATGGTATTCATTTCCTTCCGGCATTTTTGCCAAGGCTTGCTTGATAATGCTCAAACTTTCCCAAACTTCGGCATTACGAACGCAAAAACGATCGTAAGTGTCTCCTGATTTTCCTACTGGAACTACAAAATCAAAATCTTCGTAAGAACTGTATGGGTGAGCAACACGTACGTCATAATCAATACCTGCTGCACGAAGGTTTGGTCCTGTAAATCCGTAGGCCATTGCTTTTTCGGCAGAAATTGCACCTACATTAACGGTTCTGTCAATGAAAATTCTGTTTCTTTCAAATAAGTTTTCAAATTCTTTCCAAGCAACTGGGAAATCTCTTAAAAACACATCTAATTTTCGGAAAGCTTCTGGTGACCAATCTCTTTCGAAACCACCAAGTCTTCCCATATTTGTTGTTAAACGGGCACCACAAATCTCTTCGTAGATTTCGTAAACTTTCTCTCTAAATTGAAAAACATAAAGGAAACCAGTATAAGCTCCAGTGTCTACACCAAGGATTGAATTACAGATTAAGTGGTCGGTAATTCTAGCCAATTCCATTACGATGACTCTTAGATATTGAGCTCTTTTAGGAACTTCAATACCTAGTAATTTTTCTAATGTCATCCACCATCCCATGTTATTAATAGGAGAGGAACAATAGTTCATTCTATCAGTAAGAGGTGTGATTTGGTAAAAAGGACGGTTTTCGGCAATTTTCTCGAAAGCTCTGTGAATGTAACCAATAGTTGGTTCTGCCTCAAGAATTTTTTCACCATCCATCAACAAGATGTTTTGGAAAATACCGTGCGTAGCGGGATGTGTTGGGCCTAAATTCAGAATTGAAAGCTCGCTTCCGTCTTCATTGTGTTTTTCCTGAATTATTTTAGCATAGCGATGCTCCGGTGGTAATAATAGTTCTGACATTTATTTAATGTGAAAAATTATATATAGTTTTTTTAGCAATTTGAAGGTGTTCTTCCAAAATACCTGTCGTCTTTGTCTGTTCTTCCGCTGTCTTCCATTGGGAATTCTTTTCGCATTGGAAAAGAAATCATTTCATCCATATTCAAAATACGTTTCAATTGAGGATGACCTATGAAATTAATTCCGAAGAAGTCATAAGTCTCTCTCTCCATCCAATTGGCGCACAAGAAAATATTTGAAACTGATTTTATTTCTGGATTTGATCCCTTTATAAAAGTTTTGATTCTGATGCGTTTGTTTTCATACCAATTATGCATGTGGTAAACTACTGCAAATTGTCTGTTTTCTTCATTATCTGGATAATGAATACCGCACAAATCGGTCAAAAAATGAAAACGTAAAGTGGGATCGTTTTTTAAGAAAAGAATAACTGCCGTAATTTTGTCTGAAGCTACTTCAAATGAGAAAATGTCTTTATCTTGATTGAAGTGAAAAACATTCTCGCCAAATGTTTCAGTTAATTTTTCTTGAATTTCTATTGTCTCTAAAGCCATTTTTATTTGATATTATAAGAGGCTAATAATTCTTGATATTCTGGGGAGCTTCTTCTTCTTACAGATTCATTTTTTACCAATTCCTGTAGTTTCATTACGCCGTCTACAATTTGTTCTGGTCTTGGAGGACATCCTGGAACATAAACATCAACTGGAATTACTTTGTCTATACCTTGAAGTACTGAGTAAGTGTCAAATATTCCGCCAGAACAAGCACAAGCACCAACTGATATTACCCAGCGTGGTTCGGCCATTTGTTCGTATACTTGACGTAATATTGGAGCCATTTTTTTAGAGATAGTTCCCATAACCATTAGCATATCCGCCTGACGAGGAGAAAAACTTACTCTTTCAGATCCAAAACGGGCTAAGTCATAATGAGAAGCCATTGTTGCCATAAATTCGATACCGCAACATGATGTGGCAAACGGTAAAGGCCAAAGTGAATTGGCGCGAGCCAAACCTACTACGTCATCCAGTTTTGTTGCGAAGAAACCTTCACCAACAACACCTTCTGGAGGGGCAACCATATTTATTTTAGAATCGCTCATTTTAATTTTAGATTGCTGATTTTAGATTTTAGATTCCTGAGAATCGTAAAAACAAAATCAATATTTTAAACAAAATCAATTTTTTAATTTGAGAGATTATAAGTTTTAAGTTTTTTAGCTTCGAAATCTATCTTTAATGGTTTAATAAGTATGATAGAATCTAAAATCTAAAAATTTAAAATCTAAAATCCCTTTTTATTCCCACTCTAACGCTTTCTTTTTGATGATATAGAAAAAACCCACCAAAAGTAATAGCATAAAGATAATCATTTTTATCATTCCTTCCATTCCTAAGTCCTTGAAATTCACGGCCCAAGGGTATAGAAATATTACTTCGACATCAAAAAGAACAAACAGGATGGCTACTAAGAAATACTTTACAGAGAAAGGAATCCTTGCGTTTCCAACTGATTCAATACCACACTCGAAGTTTTTATCTTTAGTTTCTGAAGACCTTTTTGGTCCTAATTTTCCAGAAATTATAATCATACTTACAACAAATCCTACAGCGAGTATAAACTGCATTAAAATAGGAATATAATTTAATTGGTCTGATTGCATAATTGTGTATTTTTTGCTTTGGAATAAGGAGCAAAGATAGCTTTCGTGTTATTAAAACACAAGTTTTGCATCTAATTAAGTTGAATTATCAGCTAGGTGAAATTCTAATTTTTATTGATTATAAATAAGGAATGTGCAGAGTGTGTTTTGAGGTGAAAGCAAAAAAAAAAACGTTTCGATTTATATCGAAACGTTTTTTAGACGTTTGTGCAAAAAAACAGTAAACTATTTTTATGCTTAAAGTACTGCTACTTTAGCAGCTACTTTTCCTTTTCTTCCTTCTTCTTCTTCATAGCTAACTCTGTCACCTTCACGTAATTCTTCCGCGCTGATTCCTGATGCATGAACAAAAATGTCTTTTCCTGTTTCTTCGTCTGTAATGAATCCGTAACCTTTTGATTCATTGAAAAATTTAACTGTACCTGTACGCATTGTAATAGTAATAATAATTTATAATAACACAAATGTAATCTTTAATACAATACGAAAATCATTCTTACATAATTTTTTTGTAAAATTATTGATTTTCAAGGATTTCCCTTATATTGTTGTGTTTAATTTAATATGTAATTCCTTTAATTGTAATTCATCAATATTTGATGGGGCATCAATCATTACGTCTCTTCCTGAGTTGTTTTTTGGGAAAGCGATAAAATCACGGATGGTTTCTTGCCCTCCTAAAATGGCAACTAATCTGTCTAATCCAAAGGCCAAACCTCCGTGTGGTGGTGCACCAAACTGGAAGGCATCCATCAAGAATCCAAATTGTGCTTTGGCTTCGTCCTCGGTAAATCCTAAATATTTAAACATCAATTGTTGAGTGGCTTTATCGTGAATACGAATAGAACCTCCACCAATTTCATTACCATTCAAAACCATGTCGTAGGCATTAGCGCGTACTTTTCCAGGATTGGTTTCAAGTAAATGCATGTCTTCTGGCTTTGGTGAGGTAAATGGGTGGTGCATAGCGTGGTAACGACCGCTTTCTTCATCAAATTCTAGCAATGGGAAATCAATTACCCATAGAGGTGCGAACTCTGATGGATTTCTTAGTCCTAAGCGTGTGGCTAATTCCATACGTAAGGCACTTAATTGTCCTCTTGTTTTATCAGCAGGTCCAGAAAGAACAAAAATCATATCGCCTGGCTTTGCCCCAGTGGTTTTTGCCCAATTGGTTAAATCGTCTTGATCGTAGAATTTGTCAACTGATGATTTGTACGTTCCATCTTCGTTGCATTTTACATAAACCATTCCGCTGGCTCCTACTTGTGGGCGCTTTACCCAGTCAATTAGGGCATCTATTTCTTTACGGGTGTAATTTCCTGCACCTGGAACGGCTATCCCAACAACCAATTCGGCTGCATTGAAAACCGGAAATTCTTTGTGCTGTGCAAATTGGTTCAATTCGCCAAATTCCATTCCGAAACGGATGTCCGGTTTATCATTTCCATAGGTTTTCATCGCATAATCATAAGTGATACGAGGAAATTTATCTACTTCGATTCCTTTTAATTCTTTTAGTAAATGGCGTGTCAATCCTTCAAAAACATTCAAAATATCTTCTTGCTCCACAAAAGCCATTTCGCAATCTATTTGTGTAAACTCAGGCTGACGGTCTGCACGCAAATCTTCGTCACGGAAACATTTTACGATTTGGAAATATTTATCCATTCCCCCAACCATCAATAATTGTTTGAAGGTTTGAGGTGATTGTGGCAAAGCATAGAATTGTCCTTCGTTCATACGGGAAGGAACCACAAAATCTCTTGCACCTTCTGGAGTAGATTTTATTAAATAAGGTGTTTCTACTTCGCAAAAATCAAGATCCGAAAGGTATTTACGCACTTCCATCGCTACTTTGTGACGGAAAAGCAAACTGTTTTTTACTGGATTTCTTCTAATATCCAAGTAACGGTATTTCATCCGGATGTCTTCACCACCATCAGTTTCATCTTCAATAGTAAACGGTGGGGTTAAAGCCGAATTTAAAATGTTCAGTTCCAAAACCAAAATTTCAATTTCTCCGGTTGGTATGTTTTTGTTTTTGGCTTCACGCTCAATTACGGTTCCTTTTACTTGAATCACATATTCGCGACCCAATGTTTTGGCTGCTTCAAAAACTTCTTTTACAGTACGACTTTCGTCAAAAATCAATTGTGTAATTCCATAACGGTCGCGTAAATCTACCCAATTCATAAATCCTTTATCTCTGGATTTCTGAACCCAACCGGCAAGTGTAACTTCTGTATTGATATGTGAGGCGTTCAATTCGCCGCAATTATGACTTCTGTACATGATATAAAATTTAGTTTTTTGCTTTTTTTAGCGAGAGTGCAAATTTAGGACTAATTATGAATTTTATATCAAATTGTATTTATTATTTATTCCATTAGGGATGGTGTTCTTTTCAAGTTTGTTCTTTCATGTCTTTGCGCCTTAGCGACTTTGTGAGCAAAATTTATCGCAAAGCCGCTAAGGCGCAAAGTATTTGCTGAGAAATGCAGAGGATTTTTATGTTTGTTGAAAATATTATGCCAGATGTTTTCGCTTGTGTGAAGTGAAAATCCTCTTCTTCCGGGTTCGGAACAAGAGATTGTGGTGGATAGCGGGAAGAGTCTTTCTGATAATATAGAATGTTATTGCTCCTAACAAATTAAAAAAAAGTGCTATCATTCTTTCAAAATAGCTTTAAAAAGTGATGTTTTGTAAGTAAAATAATCATTATTTGATTTCCAATGTTAAGCTTTTAGTTGTGTTACGAAATTGTTACCAAAATGTTTTTTTAATGTAAGATTTGTTTCTAAATTTGATAAAAAGATGTAAATAATTAAAAACTAACGATATGAAAAAGCTTGTAATTTTAGTAGCGGTATTATTCTCAGGGGTTGTTTTTGCACAAGATGCAAAGCCTGTTTTGGAGCCATTTGGCAAAAAAATTAAAGCCACTTATTTTTATGAAAATGGGCAAGTACAACAAGAAGGCTATTTTGAAAATGGAAAATTGGTTGGTACTTGGATTTCTTATAATGAAGAAGGAGATAAAACATCTTCGGGAGAATATGTAGACGGGGTAAAAACTGGTAAATGGTTCTTCTGGAAAGGAAATGGTCTAAGCGAAGTTGATTATTCTAATAACAAGGTTACTAAAGTTAAAAACTGGAGACAAGAGGCACTAGCTACTAAGTAATAATTATGAAAAAAACAGAGAAACCCATTCCGAATTTACGGAATGGGTTTCTCTGTTTTTTGACCCTTTTATAGCCATTTTTCCGATGTTATAAATTTGTTAAGGGGGAATAATTCGGGAGGATTTGTTGTAATTTTATTGTGGTAACACAGTGCAGAGTTTAAAACAAAATAGAGACCAAGTGAAGAATAAATATCTATTTACGAATGTTTTAAACTGTAAGGTTTGCATCTGTGAAGGAATCGGCTGTTGCGGGTTATTGTATCAGCCGATTTTGGTTGTTTTAGTGTTTTTTTAGTTTTATTGAATCTAAAAAAACAATTGCGTGTACCGCCCCATTTTTTATAAATCTCTTTCTTTTCTTATGACTATTTGCTAAAGTGGGATTCAAAAGAGATTTTTTGAAGTTGTTTTATTCTAATTTTTTAATCTAATTAGTATGCCTAAGTATGTTATTGAAAGAGAAATTCCTAATGCAGGGAATTTGACAAAAGAACAATTAAAAGAGATTTCGAATACATCTTGTGATGTTTTAAGAAAAATGGGGCCTGAAATACAATGGAAACACAGTTATGTGACTGATGATAAAATTTATTGTGTTTATATAGCTCCAAATGAAGAAATGATTAAGGAACATGCCAGTCAAGGTGGATTTCCAGCTAATAAAATAAGCCTGGTTTCTGAAATAATAGACCCGGTTACTGCTGAGTAACATCACAAAGTTGGAGTATAAAAAAAGGAGAAAATCTAAACGACTTTCTCTTTTTTTTGTCTCAAAATAAGTTGCTAACTTAGAGTTAGTTGGTTGTATTCAAAAACGCCATCCCATATCTCGTCGATTCTGATGAGAGCTTGTTCTAGAGGGATTACACTCCATTTGCCATTGATTTCTGATCCTAGATCAGCATTTTTTAGTTTCAATAAAGCCTCTTTCACATCAAAATCAAGGTCGGTATTATGTTTGGTTTTAAACCAAGATTCAATTTGATGGTCAAGTTCCTCTTCTGTCAATGGAGTCTCACTTCTGTTCAAAAAGGAGTAGGCCAGAATGGTTTCTTTAAGGACTTCTTCTTCCGAAGAGTTTACCAAAGAATAAAAAGCACCACTATTATTCCCAAGATTTTTAAAGTAAAGACTGTCTGAAAGCATCTTAGAATACTTTATTTTCTTGTTTACAAAATTATTGTATTGGCGAAATAAGTAGGCACCCAAAATCCCAAGAGCAATTAAACCTTGATTTAGAGATGCTTTGCTGTTTAGTAAATCTATTGTTTCACCTGATTGATATGCCGCTTGCATGGTAATCAATGCAGGAATTACTTTGGTACTCAATAACGAAATACCACCCACAAGCCCCGGTACCCATAATAATAGTTTGTCGGTATTGGACATCATAGGGATTGCATTCGGAAATATCGTTTCTATGTCATTTTTAGGAACGCGTTTGAAAATTTTCAAAACGATAGATCCGGGATCAATCGGCATTTTGTCTAAGCGAGTTTTCTTTTCTTTATAATAATCGGCATCATGATAATTAAGGTAAATCATGACACGGTCATAGTATTCGATTTCTATTTCTTTTTTCCAAAAAAAGAATTTACTAACTTTTTCGGTTGCTTTATGCTGTCCCCGAACAAATATTCCGTATTCTTTATAATCCTCAATGTTGATATCCAGTTTTAAACCGATCAAATCCGAATCATCGAAAGCCTTGTCCAAAGTTTCCTGCTCCACCTGGCTATAATTGCCACGATCCAGTATGGTGAGCAAGGTTTCTTTGAAAACCGAAAAGTTACTTTTGCCAACAAAAGCCACTCGTTCCTTTGGATTTATATCAGGATCGAATAGGGCATAATTTTGTTTTAAATTACGAATTAGATTAAAGGCTTCGTAGTGAAAATAATGTTCAATAATGTCGAAGAGCTTTTTGAAATCTTCGACTTGTTTTTTGTCGCCAGCGTATTCCGCGAGTTGTTCTTCGAGCAGGAATTCCTTATCAAATGGGATATAGTGTTCTCGCTTCATATTGAATTGGGGGCTTTTATAGAATTTTTTTTAAGTCCGCAAAGGTATAGTACAAAAGCCGAAATTTTTATTGTTCAATATTATTTCTTTACTGGATTTTAAAAAATAATAATAAGTTTTATAGGGAAATGTTACTTTAATCAAGGTTAAATATCTGCCAAAGGTTAATTCTTTTTGAAAACCTTAATTATAAAAAAATAACCCTCTTTTAAATTGGTTTAAAAGAGGGTTTGTTTTGTGATTGTCTTTCGAATTTAATTTTTTTGGGAAAGCTGCCGGGATTATAAATTCTCATTATCAGGGCACTGTTCTCAATCAGTACAAATATTATTTTTTATTTTGGATTGACTTTCATCAGTTCTGAATACATATTATCTAAAAATTTTTGCTGCTTAGCATTCTCCTTGAAATATCGCTGATAGTTTACGCCACAACTCTCAATATCTAAAATGTTATTCTTATTAAAAGACCAATCATTTATGTTTTTGACCTTAATACCTAAATCACGATTGCAATTTTGCCACAGATCAGAAAATTTAGTTTTTTTATCATTGCTTAGTTGATTAAAGTCTGCATAAACTGAAAATCCACACATTTCGGAATTAAAAAATTTGTCAATAGAAGTTACCGGAACGCCACCCCAATCTATTGTTTTACCTATAGGAAGCTCTATCGTTGTGAGCTCTTCCTCACTCATCATTTTATCTTGTTCTCCTTCTTTTGAATTGTGTGTTTCATAAATTAGTTTTGTTCCTGTTGGGACTAATATTTTTTTAACTTTCAATGGATGTTTAGTAATAAAATAGGGATAATTTTGACCAAAACTTTGTCCCGAACTCATATTCCCGATACAACCTGTTAAAAAGAATAAGCTTAATAAAAAAGGAAAAATTTTTAAAAAATTCATAAGAGTAATATCTATGATTAGTTATGAAAATGGCTGTTAGGTAATGTTCTTATGCTTATTCAGGTTTTCGTTTAATGTTTTCATAAGTTCAGCATGATTCATTTGCATTGAGTTTGCTGAAAAATTAAATGGAGAACCGTAATTATCTACATTGTATTTTATTAATTTTTTTCGAATTATATTTTCTTCTTTTTCAATCCAATAATCTGAATTATTTACATCAATTAGTACAATTTTTGTGCCTTGGATTTTAATTTCGGAAAACCCTTCAATATTTTTCCATTCTATTCTTTCAGATAATGATTTTTTCGGACTAAGATTTACTCCTGTTTTGTCAATTATAAGCATTAGTTGATTTTGTATTAATCGTTTAATTGATACATATATTCCGAATCCAAAAAATAGAACTGAGATAATTCCAATTCCTTTCATAAAAATAGGGCTCTTTGCTCTATAACCTGTTAAGTTTTCAGCATTCACAAACATATAAATTCCGCCAATAACAAAAATCAGGGAAGCTATTAACAATAATAATGATTTTTTCTTACTTGAATATATTTCTATTTTTTCCATTTACTTTCTTTTGTTTCTCTGTTTTTAATTTAGGTTTTCTTAGTAGGTTTCGTATTATATTTTTCAAACATACTTATTCTATTCCTACAAAAAAACAAAAAACCACCTAAAATCAAATTTCAGGTGGTCTTAATTATAAAGTTTAAAAAACTATTCTTCTATACTTAATGCTTTTCTTCTATCTCTTAACCAATATTTGGTCCTTTTTACCAGATAGAACATTACCGGTACCATAATCAGGGTTAGGACGGTGGCATAGGTTAATCCGAAGATGATTGTCCATGCTAATGGTCCCCAGAAAATCACGTTGTCTCCTCCCATGAAAATGTGCGGATTCAAGTCGGTTATCAAAGAGAAGAAGTCAAAATTCAGTCCAATAGCCAGTGGGATTAATCCTAATACTGCGGTAAGTGCTGTCAATAATACAGGGCGTAACCTTGATTTACCTGATTCGATGATTACTTCTTTGATTTCGTCCAGAGTTAAATCGTCATGGCTTTGTACCTGTTTTTCGGCTACTTTTTTGTCTAATAACAATACAAAGAAGTCCATTAATACGATTCCGTTTTTCACCACAATACCCGCGAGTGAAATGATTCCCATCATGGTCATCAGGATCACAAAATCCATGTTGGCAATTACGTAACCATAAAACACCCCACTGAAACTTAAGAGAACAGTAAACAGGATTACGATAGTCTTGGAAACCGAATTAAACTGCAGCACGATGATGATGGTAATTCCTGCCATAGCCAAAAACAATGCATAGAACAAGAAGCTTTGGTTTTTACCTTGCTCTTCCTGTACTCCTGAGAAGGAATAGGTAACTGTTTTCGGTAATTGATAGCCTTTTAAATCTGCTGCAATTTGTTTGGTAATTTCATCTCCATTATAACCTGTCAAGACGTTGGAATAAACCGTCATGATACGTTTTTGGTTTTTCCTTTTGATTTGGTTGTAGGTAGTCGTTTTTTCTGTTTCGGAAACGGCAGAAATTGGCACTTGCATCATTTGCCCGTTATTCTGGTTTCTGAACGTTAAGGACTGGTTAAACAATATGTTTTCGTTTTTACGTTGATCATCCTGCATACGCATAGTGATGTTGTAATCGTCATCACCTTCTTTGTAAGTTGAGATTTCCTGTCCGTATACGGAACGACGTAAGTTGAATCCTAATTGTCCTGTAGAAACTCCTAAACTTCCTGCACTTACACGATCTACTTTTACCTCTAGTTCCGGACTTTCCTTGTTGACATCTACGCTCAATCGTTCGATTCCAGGAATGTTTTTAGAATTGATAAAAGTGATCATCTTGTCTGCTTCTTTCAGCATTTCCTCATAGTCAATTCCTGTCAGCTGAATACTGATTGGGTAACCGGCTGGTGGTCCATTGGCGTCTTTTTCGACTGTTACGGTAGCTCCAGCGATTCCTTTTACTTTGCCTCTGATTTCTTCGAGAATGTCAGAGGTGTTAATGCCTCTTCTGAATTTAAATTCAGAGAAATTCACTGTTACTTTCCCTTTGAAAGGTGTTTCCGAAGCCGATCCGGCATCCACGTTTGGATTTCCAGCTCCTACACCTACTTGCGAAACGATGGATTCGGCCAAGTAGTTTTTCTTGGTTTTTGGATCAACATATTTGTTCAAAACGTCTATAACCTGTTTCTCTACAAATAGAGTCGCCTTATTGGTTTTTTCAATATCGGTTCCTTGTGGATATTCTATATAGGCAATTACCTGATTCGGGATATTGTCCGGGAAGAACAGTACTTTTCTAGGGAATATTCCCAAAAGCACGAAAGAGAAAATTAACATTCCGATAATTCCGAGAAGGGCAATCCAAGCATTTCTTTTGGTCAAGATTTTTGCCAAAAAGGTTTTGTATTTTTCTTCCATTCTTGGAAAAAAGCTGTGTTGAAAATCTTGTGTCCATTGGTAGATCTTCAGTTTGTACAGCCACATCAGTACAAAAGATATTATTGCCAAATGCCCTATGGCTCTTGCTAATTTTGAATCATAGATATTTCCAAGCAACACAAAGATTACGGCAATTATGGTAAAAATTATAGAATATATTTTTGCTGATTTTTTGCTTACGTTTTTGTCCTCAATATCCATAGAACCTCCTGTCATGGCCGCATTGACAACCATAGCAACAAATAAGGAAGCTGAAAGAGTTACAGTCAAAGTCATTGGGAAATATTTCATGAATTTACCCATCGTACCCGGCCATAAGGCAAAAGGTAAGAATGCCATCAAAGTTGTTGCGGTTGATGAGATTACTGGCCAAGCGATTTCGCCAATACCTATTTTTGAGGCTTCTATTCTTGGCATTCCTTTTTTCATATTGGCAAAAACGTTGTCTACTACCACAATACCGTCGTCTACCAACATCCCCAGTCCCATAACCAATCCGAAAAGTACCATCGTATTCAACGTCAAGCCAAAAGCAGAAAGAATACTAAACGCCATTAGCATAGATAACGGAATTGCTGCTCCCACAAACAATGAGTTTCGTAATCCCATAGTAAACATCAACACAATCATTACCAGTACAATACCAAATATAATATGATTGGATAATTCGTCTACTTGATGCTCAACACGTGAAGATTGATCGTTTGTTAATTCAATTTTTAGGTTGGATGGCAAATACGATGCTTTGGCTTCTTCTATTTTTTCTTTTACCTGTTCAATGGCCGAAATCATGTTTTGATTGGAACGTTTCTTTACGTTTAACATCACAACTTCGGTTCCTTTCTCACGGGCATAAGTGGTTTTTTCTTTTTCTTTGAATTTAACAACTGCAATGTCTTTCAGGTAAACAGTTCCCCCATTGTGTTTTACGATGATGTTTTCCAGTTCTTTCGGGTCTTTGATTTCACCTACGATTCTAATATTGTTTCTGGAACCTTGTGAGATTAAATTTCCTCCAGAAAGAGTCATGTTTTCGTATTTGACCGCATTTTGAATATCGTCAAAAGAGACTTGAGCTGCCGTCATTTTAAAAATGTCTACAGCAATTTCTACTTCTTTATCATCTACACCCAAGATGTCTACTTTTTTTACCTCAGGAATTTCTTCAATATCGTCTTGAAGTAATTCTCCATACTTTTTAAGTTGTTGAGTGGTGTAGTTTCCTTGAAGATTGATATTTAAGATTGGCACTTCTTCTGAAATGTTCAATTCAAATACACTTGGTTCTACTTTACTTCCATTGTCAAGATTAGGCCAATCTGTATCTGCTTTTACGATATCTACTTTGTCTTTAATTTTGGTTTTGGCGTCCAAGATGGTTACCTTATCTTCAAACTCGACAATGATCATTCCATAATCTTGAAAAGAGCTAGACGTAATTTTATCTACGCCACTGATATTCTTGATTTCTTTTTCAAGAGGTTTGATAATTAATTTCTCTACATCCTCAGCTGAGTTTCCTGGGAAAACAGATGAAATGTAAACCTTGTTTTCTATAATTTCCGGAAAATCCTCTCGTGGCATCGTAATATAGGCAATGAGTCCCGTGATTACAATCAGTAAAGTCAGGATATAGACTGTCACGCGATTTTCGACAGCCCAGCTTGATATTCCGAATTCTTTATTTTGATGGCCCATTTAATTTAAGATTTTAGATTAACGATTTTTGATTTTAGATTTGTATTGTGTAATTAACTAAGAAGTCAGACATAAGATTTTAGATTTTACCGATGTAGAAATCTGCATTCGAAAATCGTTAATCTGCATTCAAAAATCATTTTAAAAGTTTAGTTTCATCCCGTCTGAAATAGTATTCATCCCTTCAGTAACTATTATGGCATCTGCATCTAAGCCGCTTAAAATCTCGGTTACATTATCTGATGATTGACCGGTTTTTACAATTACTTTTTTGGCAATACCAGTTTTTCCATTAGAGTTGGCTACAGTATATACAAAACTATTTTTCTTAGAATCTTGTTGAATCACATTGGTTGGGACAACTACAGCATTTTTGCTTACGTAGTCAATTACTTTTAGTTTAGCCACTTGGTTAGGACGTAATAAATTTTCTGGATTTGGAACACTAACCTCGATTCCGAAACTTCTGTTGTTTGGATTGATGAAATTACCTATTTGACGCACTTTACCTTTGTAGGTTTTGCCCAATGAAGTTAAGTATACATCTACTTCAGTTCCAATTTTTAGTTTTCCGATATAGGTTTCTGGGATAGAAGTAGAAACGTACATATTCCCTAGATTCACAATTCGCATTAATCCCTTTGGACTTGCAGCAACAACCTCTCCTTTTTCTACAAAAACTTCATCAATAGTTCCTGAGAAAGGTGCTTTGATTACTGTTTTTGCGATTTGGGCTTTGATTTGTGCCACTGCTTTTTGTGCCGAAATCATTTGGGTTTGAGATTGGAGATATTGTATTTCTGATCCGATTTTTTGGCTCCATAGGTTTTTCTGACGCTCAAAAGTAGTTTTGGCAAGTGCATATTGATTTTCGGCACTAGCTAATTGCTGGCTCATACCTCCATCATCTGTACGGCCTAGAACTTGTCCTTTGCTTACACTTTGACCCGCTTTTACATTCAATTCTACTAAATTTCCAGGAAATTCAGGTTGTATCAATACATTTTCATTAGTATTGATGTTTCCTTGTATCTCAAGATAGTGATTGAATGTGGTGTCTTTTAGTTTTACGGCACTAACCAATGCCACAACTTCCTTATTTACGTCTAAGGTTGCCAATGCTTCGTCGATTTGAGAAAGTTGTAATTGTAATTCCGCTTTTTTTGCGGTTATCGCTTTTACATCTTTGGATGCAATTATAGCGTCGATTGATTGATTTTTTTCGGATGAATTACATGCGATCAATACAATGGAAAGGGTGGTTAGGATTAGTATCTTTTTCATATAGGTAAAAATTAATTTATATGTTATCGCCTTTTTATTTATTTGTGCTTGCTCGGCAACTTGTTGTCAATGACGATTTCATAAGTTTATATTTAATGGTAGTCGTTATTTAGTGATGATTTTTTCTAGACTCGCTTTTTTGTTAATGATGTTAACCATAGTCTGTAAGTATTTTTGTTGGGCACTATACAATTGACGTTGTGCATCATTGAAATCAAAACTTGTTGAGAGTCCTTCTGTGAATTTAATTTGTTGTTTTTTCTCAATTCTTTCCGCCAGATTCAAATTGCTTTTTGCCGTTTCGTAATCAGCAATACTGTATTCGTATTCGCTTTTTGCAGTAGCATATTGCAATTTCAATTTTTGTTCGGTTTCGTTTAACAACGTTTTTGCTTGGTCTAAAGCAATTTTTGCCTGCTGTGTTCTGGAACTTCTGGCCAAACTGCTAAATATGGGAACATTTAGACTTACCCCAATATTCGAATAATTGAACCAGTTTTGGTGTTCCGTAAAAAATTGAAATTCATCCTTAAAGGCTGTGTACCCAAAATTGAAATTTGCTGACAGTGATGGTAATGCTTTACTTCTTTGAAGTTTGTATTCTAATGTTCTTTGCTCTTCAAAATTGGTTGCTATTTGATAGTTGATATTACTGTTCACATCAAACTCTGTTTTTGAAATGGATAGATCCATATTTTGAATGGTCAGAGCATCTAATTTGTCGGTTAATGTGATTTGATCATTAATGTCGATACCTAAATTTATTTTTAGCATTTTATAGGTGATATCCAATAAACGCTTGTTGTAGTTTAAGGTACTTTCTAATGAGGCCAATGTGATTTCCAGTTGTTCTACACTTTCTTCTTCGATTAAACCATTTTTGTAAATAGCTTTGGTGTCGTTTAGTGTTTTTTGTAAGGAAGCAATATTTTTTTCTAGAATATCTATGTTTTCATTGGCCAATAAAACATTGCCGTATGAGTTGATAACCATTTCCTTGATTTCTATATCCGTTCTTTTTTTGGCGTTTTGATAATAGGCTAAATAGGTTTTTGAAGCCTGAAGGGCAACTATGTATGAACCGTCAAAAATAAGTTGGCTTATAGTGGAGCGAGCAACCATATTGTATTTGGTTCCAAAGGCCACTTCTATGTATTCTCCAGGATTTCCTCCAGCAAATTCTGCTGGTACTACCGATTTTTGTAAAACGAAATTGTCGGTAAAATCTACACCAGCATTAATCTGCGGCAATCCCATTGCGGTAGTTTCCCATTTTTTTTCTTTAGCAGATTCGATATCACGACCAGAATTGATAGCCGAGTAATTGTTTTCGAGCGCATGGTCTATGGCTTGCTGTAATGAAAAAGAGTAACTCTTATTCGAATCTTGAGCATTAATGCTCAAGGTCAAAAGGGTAAGGGTTAGTATGAATGTATTCCTCATTATATATTGGTTTTAAGTAATTGTTTCTCAAGTTCGGCTATCCCTTCTGGTGTAGCCATTGCTCTGGTGTGGTATTCCAAAGCTTGTAATTCTAGTTTTGTTGATTCTCTTTCAGAAATTGTATTTTCCTTGATGCTAAAAATTAAAGAGTAATAAAATTTGACGTAGATATCGATATCAAGGTCTTTCCGGTATAAATTCTGATCGATTCCTTTTACTATGTTTTGTTTAAAGCACATACTACATTCATCTACTTCTCGATTCATTACCTTATCATATATTTCAGGATAATGTTTTTTTAATTGGTATAATGGTGAGGTATCGGTAGCTTGAAACATTTCTTTGAATTTTTTTCGAATTTCAAAATTCTCTTCAATCGCGTTGTAATCTTTGGCGACAATGGTGTTTATAACTTCATGAACAGTTCTATGAACCAACTCGGTGCTTTCTTCAATTAGGACTTCTTTATTGCAGAAGTATTTGTAAATTGTTTTTTTTGAAATACACATTTCCCCCGCAATATCATCCATAGTAACGCTTTTAAAACCTAGTTTTAAAAACAAATCACTTGCTTTGGATACGATTTTATCTTTCATTTTGTGTTGTAAATTATTGTTAATTAATTGTATTGTTGTAAAAGTAATAAGGAAACTGAAAACTCTGAAATCTTTTCCATTGTTTTTAGGTAAATTCTAAATTAAGAAAAAACTGAGCATTGGCTCTTCTTACATTTTTTTACGATTCCTACTTTTTGTAATATTTTTATAGTGCAAATATAATAAGGAAACGTTAAAAACAAAACGGGTTTCCTGTGTATTTTTTTAGATTGTGTTTAAAATTAAGTAATTAGCTTTTTTTAAGTAATAAATTATACTTAATCGTAAAAAAAGAGCTCCCAAAATATTTGAAAGCTCTTTTTTGTTATTTTTTGCTTTTTTAGAAAGCTATCAAATTCTGTTGTATTCTAAAATAATTCTTTTTTTTACTCTGGAAAAAGTTTTTTAGAATCTTGAGTAGTTTTGATTGTTTAATGATATTCACTTTTTTGGGAAACTTTGAGGAGCGGGTGATCCTTGCATAAGATAGTGTGAGAGGTGCGTTCTGTTAGTTTCTGATGGAGTAGTGTATTTGAATACTCATTGATGTTTTTTATCCCTCTGCCATACTTGCTTTTCCATATAAACTTTCTCCAGCTTTTTGCGAATCAAGAATTGTATTTCTGCTATTTGACCGCATCTTTTCCTCATAGTCTGCAATTGCAGACAATAAATCCATTTCTCCCAAATTTACTTTCGATAAATTTTCTGTGAGTATTGATGCATCGTATAATGCTGAATTTGCACCGGCACCACCCGCAGGACTCATTGCGTGTATAGCATCTCCCAAGGCGGTTATTTTAGTACTAACCCAAGATTCTTTTGGGAATGATGTTTTTACTGCAGTAATGGTAAGTGTTGATCGGTCTACTAGCTGAAATAATGATTTAAGTGAAGTGTGCCAAGAATGGGTCATCTCTTGAACAAGTGAGAAAATTTTATCTTGTCCCATTTGCAAGCTTTCATCTTTACTTAATCCCAATCGTTCTCTATTGCCTATAAAGGCCCAATAAATATAATCATTCATATGGCTTAATTCTGCATTGACTTTAGATTGGTTTGCTATGTTTAAAAGAGAATCTTTGAATTGCATAGTATCAACAATTAGGGAAATTTCTTTGTCAAAAATGACCGAAGTGCGACTTTGTAGTATTTCTGCAATTTGTTTTTTTGCTTCGAAGCTGTAAAATGTCTTGCCATATACATTTACGTTTCCAGTGTCAGTAAGGTTGTTTTGAGGAAATCGTAAGGCACATAATTTTGAATTAATTCCATCTGCAGCTACGACAATGTCTGCTTCATAACAAGTGCCATCATTAAAACGAAGCATTGTTTTTCCATTAGATAACTCTTCATAATTTATAAATTCTTTATTAAAATGAATTTGTTTATCAAGACCGGCTAACAATACTTCTCGCATTGTAATTCTATTTGCCCTTAAATCGGGAATCTCTTCTATTTCGGCATATTCTAACCAAGAATTTATATGTTCATTTGTGAATGATTCTAGTTGAGTGTTTAAAGTGTTAACCGTAATATAAGGTATAGCACAACTATCTTTAAACAATTGGTAGTGATCTTCTGAAAGGCAAACAGAAAGTGCTTTCTGTCCCATTTCATCGATTCTGATGCGGAAGCCTTGCGGTCTACTATTAGGAGATATATCTTTCTCAAAGACTTGAAAAGCGATATTGTTTTTCTTAAGTCCTTGTGCTAAACAAAGACCTCCTATACCTGCCCCGATAATGGCAACTTGGATTTGACGCTGTTTTTTTATTTTTCTGTTCATTGTAAATGTTTTATGATGTTGCAAATCTCCATCATAAAACAACATTGAATATTATCCAAATCACAGGAATGATTGGACTATATGCGGGATTGTTTTCTAAATTCTAAGGCTGACATTCCAACAAGATTACTAAAAAGGCGTGAAAAGTATGTAGCATCTTCATAGCCTAGTGCATATGCAATTTCTTTTACGGTGTCATTAGTATAATAAAGCGCTCGTTTGGCTTCAATAATAATTTGTTGCTGGATCCAATAACTTACTGGAAATCCTGTTACTTGTTTTGAAGATTCATTAAGATAGGAAGACGATATGTGAAGTAGTTTAGCATAATCTGATGGACTTTTTATGGTCACATAAGATTTCAAAAGCAATTTTTTAAACTCGCGAACTATTGCCAAAGGACGAGATGTTAGTATGTTTTTTTCTTCTATATCATGGTAACCCGATGCAAATATGCCGACACATGAATCTACTAATCCTTTAATAATAGTTTGGGAGAAAAAAACATTGTTTTTATTTTCGATTAAATCATTTAGTAGCTCAAAATTTCTACTGAGAATTGACGATATTTCTTTTTCTAAAGACAAAGCTTTATTTTGTAAAATAAGCTCTTCAAAAAAAGGCAAATAAAATTCATTTATAAATGCACCATCTAAAGAAATCGACCAAGCATAAGAATCAATAGCCGAAACGCCATAATGTACCTGGCCTGGTAAAATACACAGGATATCCATCGCTTTCAAATCAATCGTAATAAAGTCGACGATAACACTACTTGTCCCTTTTTCTTGAAAGTATAGCAAATAATGATCGTCTCGATGTGGCTTTTTTTGATGAATTTTTGTCGAGTCAACATTAACAAAGCGTTTTACTTCGATTGCGATTTTGCTGTCTTTGTGAATAGAATGTATCGGTATTTTTTCTTGTATCATTTCACTTTTCAGCAGTTGTTTTACAACTTACCCATAGTTAGTTTATATAGGAAACAATCTTTTGCTTACCAACTCATTTTGTTTTTACATTGCTTTGTTAGCCTATTGCATTTCAAATATACCCATTCTATTCCTACAAAAAAACAAGAAACCACCAAAAATCAGATTTCCGGTGGTTTCTTTATCAAAATTAGATTTAGATATTAGATCCTGCTAGTTGGGGCAATTATTTCATTAAGATACTAATTAGGTTTAATGAAAAATTTTACCAAACTTTGTACGTTTGTCCAGTTTGTGCACCTAATATGCTTTTTTTGTAAGCACTAGCTACAGCCTCCATGCCGACTGGTATTGTGCCAAGAAAAAACGGAAAATACTCTGGCGAATCTGCAACTACTGTAGGAGATACCGAATTAATGCGAACAGCATTTTTTAATTCAATAGCGGCACCTCTGACAAAGCCATCAATTGCCGCATTAATACTACTTAGTGAAGCCGTTTGTAATACAGGGTCATGAGATAGACTACCCGATGTTAAGGTAAATGAACCTGAAGGGTTAATGTAATGTTGACCGATAAGCACTAGGTTTACTTGCCCCATCAATTTACTATCAACCGTTTTGCGAAAATCGGAGTCTGTCATTGTTTGTAAGCTTCCTATATGGCCAGTACCGGCAACGCTTATCAAAGCGTCGAAAGAGCCAATGCTTTCGAACATTTTTTTAATCGAATCTACATTGCCAATATCAACTTTAAGATCTCCGCTTTTTGAGCCTACTTTAATAAGTTCATGTTCTGTATTGAGCATGTCTACTACATGTTTACCTATAGTGCCAGTAGCACCAATAATAATAATTTTCATTTTTTAAAATTTAATTGTTTGTCAAAACTATGGCAATACTTTACATTTGTCAAGTAGTTACCTTTTTGTCTAGTATTGACAATTTTGTCTAAATTTTATTGAATACGCCATGGAGGAAGAAAAAAAAATAAAAAAATATTATCAGGCAACAGATTGCCCTATTACTGTTACGGTAGATATTATAGGAGGTAAATGGAAACCTGTAATTATCTGGTTGCTGCTGAAAGAAAAAACATTGAGATTTGGAGAAATTACCAAATTAATTCCAGGGATCGCTCTAAAAGTTTTATCACGTTCTTTAAAAGAACTGGAATCAGACGGGATATTAATTCGTAAAGCTTATCCAGAGGTTCCGCCTAGAGTTGAGTATTCATTATCTGCAAAAGGAGAATCGCTTAAGCAAATAATAGATTTACTATCCATTTGGAGTATAGAAAATGTAGTAGTTGAACAACAAGTTTAATTAGGCTTGGTTTGCATAATAGGATAAAAGCCTCCTGACTTTTCCCGAAAGCCTCATTGTTAATCAATAAACAACAATAACTCATCTCTTGTAGTTTGAGTTAAAAACACTCAATAAAAAAGGGCTTTCAAACAATGTTGAAAGCCCTTTTTTAGTATTACTATAAACTATTTAAACCGTATGCTTCGGATTAAATCCATCTTCGCTTAATTCTTTGTGATCATAATCAGCAACCATTTCAGCTTCATAATCCACTTTTTCTCCTTTTGAGAATTTATGAATTATTTTTTCCATGATTTCATAAATTACTGGTACAATGATTAAGGTCAAGAATAATGAACTGATCAATCCTCCAATGATTACCCATGCTAAACCATTTTTCCATTCAGCTCCAGCTCCAGACGCTAATGCGATTGGGAACATACCAAATACCATCGCAATTGTGGTCATCAAGATTGGACGAAGACGTGCATGATTGGCTTGGATTAATGCCGTTCTGATAGATTCACCGGCCGCTCTTCGCTGGTTGGTATAGTCGACAAGCATGATCGCGTTTTTACAAACCAAACCTATCAACATGATTATTCCTAAAATGGTAAATATATTCAAAGTGTTGTTTGTTAATGCCAATGCTAATAATGCCCCAATAAACGAAAGTGGTATAGCAAATAATACTACAAACGGGTGAGCAAAACTGTCATATAATCCCACCATTACAAGGTAAACCAAGATAATTGCAGCTAATAAAGCAATTCCTAATGTTCCAAAACCTTCGGATTGGTTTTCTTGGTCTCCACCCCAGATATAGTTAACACCTACTGGTTTTTTTAATTGCTCTAATTTTGCTTTCCACTGGTTTACGATTGTTCCTGCCGGTACTCCTACGTTTTGACCTTTTACAGTTACAGAGGCAGTCTTATCTCTACGCTCTAATTGGCTTGGACCAGAACCTTCTTTTACAGTTGCAAATTGTGATAATTTAATTTGTTCGCCTCTGTCGTTTATGAAAATTAAGTTACTCACATCGGTAATACTTTTTCTGTCAAAAGCATTGTATTTGATATTGATGTCGTATTCATATTCTCCAGCTCTAAAACGACCATCAGTGTTTCCGCTGTAAGCAGTTTGCATGGTCATACCCACTGTTTGTAAGCTCAAACCAAGAGAGGCCATCTTGTCTCTATCTACCTGAACATTGATTTCAGGGTTTCCGTCTTCTACAGATAATTTAATTTCTGTTGCCCCCGGAATGGTGCGCAATTGAGCTTCTGCTTGTTTAGCAAATGCCATGGCACTTTCTAAATTTGATCCGGTTACAATTAATCCCAAAGTAGCATCCTGCGCAGTTCCAAGAATACCAACCGGAACGGTTTTTACTTTGGCTCCAACTAATACTTTCTCGAGCTTACGTTTTATTTTTGCAGCATATACAGAGGCGTCGTCAGTACGGTCTTTTTGTTCAATCATTTGTACATCAATCTCCGCTTTGTAAGCAGTCGCTTGAGATGATCCTAATCCTTCACTGGTTTGACCAACGGTAGTAATTAGACTTTTTACATATTTCTCTGTTTTCAAAAAGGCTTCTGCTTTTTGAGTCATAAAGTTACTTTCTTCTAATGAAGCGTCTTTTGGTAATTCTATTTGTACCAAGAATTCTCCACTATCCGATGCAGCAAAAAACTCCCCACCAATAAACCCAGCCGGGATAAGCGCTATCGAACTAAAAAATATAAATAGAACAACGGCCAAGGTCGTTTTGTAATGATCAAGACACCAAGTTAGCAATCCAGAAACCCAGTCGATAAAACGAGTTAAATAGTTCTCGAATCCAAGTATAATTCTTTCGAAGAAATTTTTACCCTCGATATGTTCCAATTTTCCAAAACGAGAAGATAACCATGGAATGATGGTAAACGAAGCCAACAATGAAAATAATGTTGAAATAATTACAGTAACACAGAATTGGGTGATAATATTAGATACCAATCCAGAACTCATAGCAATTGGCAAAAACACTACCACAATTACCAATGTGATTGAGGTTACGGTTCCTCCAATTTCGGCTGTACCGTCATAGGCAGCACGGATTCGGCTTTTACCCATCTCCATATGTCGATAAATGTTTTCCAATACCACAATCGCGTCATCGACAAGGATACCAACTACAAGAGAAAGTCCCAATAAACTCATTAAATTCAGGGTATAACCCAATAAGTAAATTCCAATAAAAGTAGAAATCAACGATGCTGGTATAGATACCATTACAATCAAGGAGTTTCTAATACTATGAAGGAAGAACAACATTACAAATGCCACCAAAAATACTGCAATCAATAAGTCATGTACTACTGAGTCTGCTGCTTCAAGTGTGAAAATGGTACTGTCTTTGGCAACATTTAGTTTTAACTCATTGGTTTTATAATCCGTTTCTAATTTGCTGATTGTTTTTAATAATTGTTCACTTACCGCAACAGCATTCGCATCAGATTGTTTGATGATTTGTAAAATGATAGCACTTTTTTGATCGATACGAGATATTTTTTCGGCTATTTTTTGGGCATCTTGCACATCGGCAATATCGCCTAAACGAATTTGAATTCCGTTTTTAGAAGAAACGATTAAGTTCTTTAATTCGCCAACATTCTTATATTTTCCAGCTAATCTGATTAATATTTTTTGATCACGAGTCTGTATGTTACCTGTTGGGAAGTCAAGATTTGATGCTAATATAGTTTGTTGCACTTGCGGAATAGAAAGTCCGTATCCTTGCATTTTTACGGCATCAAGATTTACCTGAATTTCACGTTCTTGTCCTCCAATGATATTTACTTGTGCCACACCGGTAACACGCGAAAGTACTGGAGCTATTTTTTTGTCTATTAAGTCATAGAATTGGGCTTCATCCATTTTTCCATTGGCACCAATAGTCATAATTGGTAAATCGCTCAAAGAGAACTTAGTTAGCGAAGGTGTTTTGGCATCATCAGGCAAATCACTGATGATGGCGTTTATTTTACGTTGGGCATCATTCAGGGAAATGTCTACTTTGGCATTAGAAGTCAAAGTAATGGAAACTGTAGAAAGACTCTCGTATGATTTAGAGTCTATTTTTTTGATATTCTCTAATGAAGCAATCGCATCCTCAATTTTTTTGGTTACGGTGTTTTCTACTTCACTTGGTGATGCACCGGGATAAACGGTAGCAATGGTAATTACATTTTGTTCAAATTTTGGGATCAATTCGTAGCCCAGCTGGCTGTAACTGAAAATCCCACCAAGAATTAGAATTGCGAATAGCACAATTACTAATGAGGGACGTTTTATGGATATTTCGGCTAATTTCATAGATGACTATTTGTTATTTTTAGGATGTGTGCATCGTGATCCTTATCCAATTTTGGCAAGGATCATAACGATTTCACATAATATTATTAGGTTTCTCCTTTTGAGGAATTTTAGGGAATTATTTTATGATATCCACTTTAGACCCGTCTTGTAAGTTGATTTGTCCCGTGATGATAACGGTTTCACCATTAGTTAATCCGTTTACGATTTCTACTTGGTCACCAAGGATTTTTCCGGAAGTAACTGTTTTTAGTTTAGCAGTTCCATTTTCTACAACAAAAATCTGGTTGCTGCTCACACTACCCACAAAAGCATTTCTTGGTACAACCATCATAGATTGTTTTTGATTTTTTGAATCAAAGTTTGCCGTTCCATACATACCTGCTTTCAAGTCATTCGAAGCATTGTTGGTGATTTCGATCTCAACTGGGAAGTTTAAAGTTGAATCCGCTTTAGGAGCAATAAAAGTTATTTTTCCTGTAAATGTTTTGTCTGGATAAACACTTGCTGTAACATTTATGTTGTTTCCAACTTTCAAACCTGCTACTTGGCTTTCATTAACGGTAACTTTTAATTTCAATTTAGAAACATTTACAATGTCAAACATTGTTGTAGACGGCGTTCCGGTTAAGATAAAACCAGGCTCAATGTATTTTTTGTTGATGATTCCATTAATAGACGATTTCAATCTAGTGTCCCCAACACTAATTTGGGCTTGCTTTAGGTTGGCTTTTGCATTTGTCAAGGCTAATTTTGCCTGATCTAATTGTTGTTTAGTGATACCTCCGGTTTTGAACGCATTGTCATAACGGTTGTAATCAGACAAAGCATTTTGATAGTTGGCTTCAGCAGTTTGTGCATTTACTGAAACAACATCACTTCTAACAATGGCAAGTGTTTGTCCAACCGAAACATGGTCACCTTCTTTTACAAGAACACTAATTACTTTACCTGATTTCTCAGCAGAAAAACTTAACTCTTGAATAGGTTCAAAATTACCGTTGGCAACAAAATTTAGAGCAACTTCTTCTGTTTTTACTGTATTCACTTTTACGGAAACACTGGCGTTTTTCTCAGCTACAAGAGCTGTTTTTTCGTCATTTTCTTTTTTGTTTTTATTTAATGTAAAAGCAATAAGAACTAGTGCTACTAATATTACGGCTATGGTTACTATGTTTTTTTTCATCTTTTTTTAGTTTATAAGTGTTTTAAGTTCTCCTTTGGATTTGATTAATGTTATTTCTGCAATTTTATAAGCCAATATTGCTCGGGTATAATTGTTTTGTGCTTCAAGGGATGCATTTTCTGCATCTAATAAATCAGTTAATGATGCTAATCCTTGGAGGTAGTTATTCTTGGTGTTTTTTAATATATCACCAGCCAAACGCATATTTTCTTTTTGACTTCCGATGGTTATGATGTTGTTCTCAATTTGAGTTTTTGCATTTCTATAATCCAGATCAAGAGAAAGTTGAGTGTCTTTGATGTTTTCTTGAAGTGATCTAATGTTTACATCGGCTTGGTTTACTCTGGCACGAGTTCCAAAACCTGTGAAAATAGGAACTCTTAAATTTAATCCAATAGCTGAGTAGTCAGACCAATATACGCCGTCTGCGGGTTTTGCAAAAAGTGGTACTTCTGGTCCTTGTCCTATATAATTGTATCCTGCCACTAAAGAAAGTGTTGGGTAATATTCAGCTTTGATGGCTGTTTTTTGGAACTCTAATAACTCTTCTTGTTTTTTCAAAAGCAAATATTCTGTTCTGTTAGCAGTATTTGGAGTTTCGGTCAATGCCACTGGTGTTACTTCAAATTCTGTTTGAGGAATTTCTATAAGAGTTTCAATAGGCATACCCATATAGAACTTCAATGCATTTTCTTGTAAGTCAATTTGATTTTTTACTTGCTGACGTTCCGTGTCTATATTAGACAATTTTACTATGATTCGGTCTAAATCAATTTTTTTAGCCAAACCATTGTCAAATTGACCCTTTACGATGTCGCGAACTTTTGAAGTATTAACGTAATTGCTGTCTAATAAAATCAGTTTTTCGCGTTGTACATAAACAGAATAATAATTATTTGCTACTCTCTCAATTACTTGTTCTTCTGTTAATTGATTGTTTATTTGGTAGAACTCACGAGTAGATTTTGCTGCTCTCAATCCGGTAAAAACAGATTGATCAAAGATTACTTGGTTCAATGTAACTCCAGCACCAGATGTCCATTTTTGTCCAAATGAGGCTTGAATTGTAGTTCCGGGAGCGCCAAATGCTGATCCGTCTATTACATTGGTTTGCAAAATAGGATTGTACGTTAAGCTTCCGTTTGCATGAATTTGTGGCAAGGCTCTTGATCGAACCTCTTGTATTTGGTATTCACTATTTTCAACTTCAAGTTTTGCTTTTTTGGCATCGGCTTTGTTTTGTAAAGCGTATGTTAAGGCATCTTTGAGGGTGAGCGTTTGAACTTGTTGGGCTTCTGCTGTGATCGCAAAAATTAAGAATGTTAATGAAATTATTCTCTTCATAATATATTAGGGTTTTGTAATTGTTTTTCTAGTTCTGTTATTCCACTAGGTGTTGCCATGGCTCTAGTGTGGTATTCTAATGCTTCTAATTCTAATTTTAGTGCTTCTTTTTCAGAACTGGTGTTTTCGTTGATGCTGAAAATTAAAGTGTAATAGAATTTTATATAATTTTCTACATTCAATTCCTTGCGATACAAACCTTGAGCAATTCCTTTTTCAATATTTTGCCTAAAACAACTTTCACATTCTTGAACTTGTTGCGATATAACTTTTTTGTAAATGACAGGATAATGCTTCCTTAATTGATAAATTGGTGATGTGTCCGTTGCTTTAAACATCTCCTTAAAGGTTCTTCTAATCTCAAAATTCTCTTCTATCGAATTGTAATTTTTGGCAACAATAGTCTCAATCATTTGAAATATTTCTTTATGAACTTCTTGTGTGCTTTCCTCAATCAACAATTCTTTATTCGAAAAATATTTATAAATTGTTTTTTTTGAAATGCACATCTCACAAGCAATATCATCCATTGTGATGCTCTTGAAACCGAGTTTCAAAAACATATCTTTTGCCTTTAATACGATTTTTTGTTTCATTTTATGGGTAACTTAATTGTAATTAGTAATCTGAATTATATAATACAGTAAAAGTTAGTTATCAAATGAGTTTTGGTTGTTCGTTAATGCTACTAAGAACTGGTTATTCTTAATGTGTAAATTCTAAGTTGGCTATGAGTTTGATGTCTTTGCCTACTGCATAACCTCCACTTTGCGAAAGCATATTATAGTTTAACCCAAAATCCTTGCGGTTAATGTTTCCGGTAATTTCAAATGAAGCTTTTTGAACGCCATTGTAATTATTGAATCCGATAAATTCGGTGTCTAATTCTACCATTTTTGTAATGTTCTTTATGGTTAAAAAACCTTTCAAAAAATTGATGTTTTTGTTTATTTTCTCAAAAGAAGTCGATTTGAATTGTATTACTGGTGACTCGTTTTTGTCAAAAAAATCAATCAGTTTTAAATCCTTGTTTTTTTGATTAGAGTTGACTTCTTTGTCATTTACATTCAGTAAAAATTCAATCGATGCATCTTCCACTTGATCATTTTGGATAGCTACATGTCCTTTGAAATTGTTTTTAGATCCTGACATGTAATCTATTAGAGAATGTCTAGTTTTTATTAATACGTCTGATTCGTTTGAATCAATTGCCCATTCATTTTCCATGATACTTATTTTTTGTAGTGTTAATCCCTTGCTCTAAGTTTTGTAAATTTTTAATGGTACAAATGTAAGAAGGAAACTTTAAACACTAACAAAGTTTCCAATGTTTTTTTTAAAATATTTTTACTTTCAAAAACTGTGCCACTTTTTTGCCACATTTTAGAAAGTAAAAATCACTTTTGAATTGTATCTTTGGGGCTTTAAAACCTGAGTTCATAAGACGACGGAAAAGTAAATTAGACCTTATTATATGCACACTATTCATCAGTATCAAGAATTTTTTATTACTTATTTAGAAAATCAAACGATTAATAAAAAACCAGAAAATTTATACGCACCTATAGATTATATATTAAGGTTAGGAGGAAAAAGAATGCGTCCGGTTTTGACATTAATGACTTCCGAAGTTTTTAATGTTGATTATAAGAATGCACTTCCGGCTGCAATGGCGGTTGAAGTTTTTCATAATTTTTCCTTAGTGCATGATGATATTATGGATGATGCGCCTTTAAGAAGAGGTTCGCCAACTGTTCATGAAAAATGGAATATCAACACTGGAATTCTATCGGGTGATGCTATGCTTATATTGGCTTATCAGTATTTTGAGCAATATGAACCAATAGTTTTTAGGGATTTAGCCAAGTTGTTTAGTAAAACTGCACTTGAAGTTTGTGAAGGACAACAATGGGATGTGGATTTCGAAACTCGAAAAGATGTTACCATTCCAGAGTATCTTAAAATGATTGAGTATAAAACAGCTGTTCTTGTAGCTGCAGCTATGAAAATGGGAGCTATTATTGCAAAAGCGTCCGAAGAGAATGCTAATTTGATTTATGATTTTGGACTTTACTTAGGATTAGCTTTTCAATTACAGGATGATTATCTTGATGCTTTTGGGGATCCGGAAACTTTTGGGAAACAAGTTGGAGGAGATATTATCGAAAATAAGAAAACCTATTTGTATTTGAAAGCATTAGAATTTTCTAATGATCAACAAGCGGAGCAGTTACAGAGTTTGTTTGCTGTTCAATATGATGATAATGATAAAAAGATAGATGAGGTGAAAAATATTTTTATTCAAACAGGTGCTTCATCAGCAACACAAGAGGCAATAAAAGAATATACATTTAGAGCTTTTGATACCTTGGAGAGAATGGATGTAGATCAGGATAAAAAGGAATTGTTAAGGACTTTTGGAGAAAACCTGATGGGGAGGAATGTTTAGATTTTAGAATGTAGATTTGAAGTTCAGTATTTCATATTAGTTCGTTTTTAAATAAAAAAAATCTTAGAATCAGTTATAAATCAATAATCCGAAATCTAAAATCATCATGTTTATAGCTCCAAAAAATACCGATTTGTTGCTTCAGGAAGCTGAGAAAGAAACGCTTTATGTTAATTTGATTGTTCAAATGAATAAGGATTTTAACTTGGCCAACGAAGGAGTGGATTTTCCGTTAAGTCTTTCGCCAAGTGAATTGAAGCTTCAATTGCACGAAAAGATATACAGGCTCATTCAGTATAAATTTGCTGAGTATCTCAATTTGTTATATATCATTGATGTTTCTGAAGATGAGATAAAAAAACTAGATGGTTCTGATTTAGTGATTCTGGCTGAGGAAGTAGTTTTTCTAATTCTAAAAAGAGAATGGCAGAAGGTTTGGTTTAAGAATTATTATAAGTAAGGTTCTAAGTTACTAAGATGCTAAGTCTATAAGTTGTCTTTAAATATAAAAAATGCCCCGACAAGTTTATAAACTTATCGGGGCATTTTTATAAAGGCTCTAGATTTTATAAAAAACTTATAGACTTAGCATCTTAGTAACTCAGTAACTTCGATCAAAAATAAGCTCTCACAAAAGGCATAAGTGCATCGCCGTACACATTGTCATTTTCGTCAAACAAAACATTATAGGCAAGACCTACGGTTACATTTCCAGTGCGATAACCCACCCCGAGAAACAAAGCAGTATTCCAAAACTGATCGGTATAGGCGCTTTGGCCATAATAGGCATCATAATGATTATTTACATAAGATTCATTTAGATTTATGGAAAGCTGAATTTGAGGAATAGGATTGATGTAAGTAAGGAAGCTTGCTCCGTAAATGCCGGAATCGTAATATCCTTTTGAAGAAACATAACTAGCTTGTAGTCCTAAACCAATATCCAGATAAGGGTTTACATTATAGATTGCACTAGGAGCTATAGAAACATCTGTATAGTTACTTCCAAAACTTAATCCTAAACCACCTCCAAATTGTACTCTTTGCCAAAATTGATTTTGGGGTTGAGGTGTAGCTTGGTATTGAGCTATTACGTTTTCGAAGAAGAACAAAGCCATAAGCATAAAAACAAACTTTGTGGCAGATATAAAACTGTTTCTTTTCATATTCAGAAGCTTTTTTAACATTATTTTAGGTAAAAGTACATAAAATATTGGTTTAAATAAGTTGCTTTGTCGTATTTTTGCCGGACTATTTAACAAAGTATATTCAATAACATTATGGATAGGTTTTCATTTTTAAACGCAGCACATACCGAATTTTTTGCTCAATTATACGATCAATATCTGGAGAACCCAGATAGCGTAGAGCCTAGTTGGAGAAGTTTTTTTCAAGGTTTCGATTTTGGAATGACCACTTATAATGAGGAAAATTCAGTAACCTATACTTCAAGCGTTGCTCCAAGTAATGCTACTCCAAGCGCACTTGAATGTGCTCCGATTTCAGATAAACTCCAAAAAGAATTTAAGGTTATTAAATTAATTGAAGGATACCGTAGTCGTGGACATTTATTTACCAAAACAAATCCGGTAAGAGACAGAAGAGTGTTTTTGCCTTCTTTGGAACTTGTGAATTTTGGTCTTTCAGATTCTGATTTAAATACTGTTTTTGATGCAGCTAAAGTAATTGGAGTTGAACCATGTACATTAAAAGAAATTATCGGGCATTTAGATAGCATCTATTGTCAACATATCGGGATTGAATATATCTACATTCGTAAACCAGAAGTGGTAGAATGGATTCAAAAGAGATTGAGAATCAATGATAACCAACCTAGCTTTTCTACTGAGGAAAAGAAATCAATTCTTAACAAGTTAAACGAAGCAGTTTCTTTTGAGAATTTCTTGCATACAAAATATGTAGGTCAAAAACGTTTTTCACTAGAAGGAGGAGAATCTATTATTCCTGCACTTGATGCATTAATTGAGAAAGCAGCAGAAAAAGGAGTAGAGCAATTCGTAATGGGAATGGCACACCGTGGTCGTTTGAATGTTTTAGCCAATATTTTTGGTAAATCTACTCAGGACATTTTTGGTGAATTTGACGGTAAAGATTACGATCAGGAATACTTTGATGGTGACGTAAAATACCATTTAGGACTTACAGCTGATAAAGTAACAAGATCAGGAAGAAAAATAAATATCAATTTAGCTCCAAACCCTTCGCATCTTGAAACAGTGGGTGCAGTTATTGAAGGAATCACAAGAGCAAAACAAGATAGATATTTCCCAGATGATTTTTCTAAAGTATTGCCAATCGCCGTACACGGAGATGCTGCAATTGCCGGTCAGGGAATTTTGTATGAAATTATACAAATGGCTCGATTAGACGGATATAAAACGGGAGGAACTATTCATATTGTAATTAATAATCAAGTTGGTTTTACAACCAATTACTTAGATGCACGTTCATCTACTTATTGTACAGATGTAGCCAAAGTAACGCTTTCGCCAGTATTGCACGTAAATGCTGATGATGCAGAAGCGGTAGTTCACGCTATGTCATTTGCATTAGATTTCAGAATGCAGTTTGGACGTGACGTATTTATAGATTTATTAGGATATAGAAAATACGGTCATAACGAAGGGGATGAGCCTCGTTTTACACAACCAGTGTTGTATAAAATTATTGCAAAGCATCAAAATCCAAGAGACATCTATGCTGAGAAATTATTGACAGAAGGTGTAATTGATGCTAATTATGTAAACGGATTAGAAAAAGAATACAAATCTAGACTAGAAGAAAATTTAGAAGCTTCCCGTAAAAAAGATTTGACCATCATAACTCCATTCATGAAAAACGAATGGGAAGGATTTGAACAAGTTTCGGATAAGAAAATGCTTGAAAATGTGGATACTTCTTACCCAAAAGAGGAATTGACTAAAATAGCCAATGTAATCTGTAACTTGCCGGAAGATAAAAAGTTTATCAGTAAAATTCAAAAACTGGTAAACGATAGAAAAGCTATGTTTTTTGATACCAATAAGTTAGACTGGGCTATGGCTGAGCATTTAGCTTATGGTTCATTACTAAAAGAAGGTTACGATGTTCGTATTTCTGGACAAGACGTAGAACGTGGTACTTTTTCACACAGACATGCAGTTGTTAAAGTTGAAGATTCTGAAGAAGAAGTTACACTACTAAATAACCTTGAAGGAGCAAAAGGTAAATTCCATATTTTTAACTCATTATTATCAGAATACGGTGTGTTAGGATTTGATTATGGATATGCATTAGCGAGTCCAAAAACACTAACAATTTGGGAAGCACAATTCGGGGATTTCAGTAATGGAGCTCAAATTATGATTGACCAATATATCTCATGTGGTGAAGATAAATGGAACAATCAAAACGGAATTGTGATGTTATTGCCTCACGGATACGAAGGGCAAGGAGCAGAGCACTCTTCAGGAAGAATGGAGCGTTACTTACAATTATGCGCTAGACAAAACATGTATGTTGCAGATTGTACAACACCAGCAAATTTCTACCATTTGTTAAGAAGACAAATGAAAACTACTTTCCGTAAACCACTTGTTGTATTTACACCAAAGAGTTTATTGCGTGACCCAAGAGTGGTTTCTCCAATAGAGGATTTTGAGAATGGAAGTTTCCAAGAAACATTCGATGATACTACCGTAAATAAAGCCGATGTAAAAAGCTTGGTTTTCTGTACAGGTAAATTCTACTATGATATTACAGCAGAGCGTGAGAAAAACGGACGTAATGATGTTGCAGTTGTACGTATCGAGCAATTGTTTCCATTACCAGTTGAACAATTAAAAGCTATTATTGCACAATATCCAAATGTAGACGATTATGTTTGGGCACAAGAAGAACCTAAAAACATGGGAGCTTACGGTTATATGTTGATGAATTTTGATTTAGTAAAATGGAGATTAGCATCATTAAAAGCATATGCAGCACCAGCTTCTGGAAGTTATACGAGAGCAAAACGTCGTCAAGCAGATGCTATACGAATGGTTTTCGATAAAAATTTATTTAGATAAAAAATTGTTTCAGGTTTAAAGTTTCAGGTTTAATGCTAACTTGAAACTTTAAACAATTTAAACTTTAAACAAAAATTGTATGATTTTAGAAATGAAAGTCCCATCACCAGGGGAATCAATCAAAGAAGTTGAAATTGCAACTTGGTTAGTAAAGGACGGAGATTATGTAGAGAAAGACCAAGCAATCGCTGAGGTTGATTCTGATAAAGCAACTCTTGAATTACCAGCTGAAGTAAGCGGAATTATTACTTTAAAAGCTGAAGAAGGTGATACAGTTGCTGTTGGAGCTGTAGTTTGTCACATTGATACAGATGGAGCGAAACCTTCAGGTTCTGCACCAGCTGCTGAAGCACCAAAAGCTGTTGAAGCTCCAAAAGCAGAAGTAAAAGCTGAGGCGCCAAAAGCGGCTCCGGTTGCTGCATCTTACGCTGCAGGAACACCATCTCCAGCTGCTAAAAAAATATTAGACGAGAAAAACATTGCTCCAGCTACTGTAACAGGAACTGGTAAAGCAGGAAGAATTACTAAAGAAGATGCAGTAAATGCTGTACCATCTATGGGAACTCCAACTGGTGGAAGCCGTGGTGTAGAGCGTACAAAATTATCAATGTTGCGTCGTAAAGTTGCTGAAAGATTAGTAGCTGCTAAAAACGAAACAGCAATGTTGACTACTTTTAATGAAGTAAACATGACGCCAATTAATAATTTGCGTAATGAATACAAAGATGCATTCAAAGCAAAGCATGGTGGAGTTAGTTTAGGATATATGTCATTCTTTACTAAAGCGGTTACAAGAGCATTGCAATTGTATCCAGATGTAAACTCTATGATGGATGGTGACCATAAAATCGGATTCGATTTCTGTGATATCTCTATTGCGGTTTCTGGACCAAAAGGATTAATGGTTCCTGTAGTTCGTAACGCTGAAAATTTAACTTTCCGTGGAGTTGAAGCAGAAATTAAAAGATTAGCATTAAGAGCTCGTGACGGACAAATCACAGTTGATGATATGACTGGTGGAACATTTACCATTACAAATGGTGGTGTTTTTGGAAGTATGTTATCTACGCCAATTATCAATCCTCCGCAATCAGGAATTTTAGGAATGCACAATATTATTGAGCGTCCGATTGCTGTAAACGGAAAAGTAGAAATTCACCCAATGATGTATGTGGCACTTTCTTATGACCACAGAATTATTGACGGACGTGAGTCTGTTGGGTTCTTAGTAGCTGTAAAAGAAGCTTTAGAAAACCCATTGGAGTTATTGTGTGATAACAATCCTAAAAAAGCATTTGAATTGTAAATCAACAATCTATTAAATAAGAAAACCGTTTAGTCTTGCTAAACGGTTTTTTGGTTTTAGGATGTGCTATAAAAGCGTAATAAGCAAATGGCTATCTAAAACTTTTGTTCCAGATAGCCATTTTAATTTCTTCAGTTTGGGGCTGAATTCTTTATGAAATTAGCCATTAACTATAATTGTAGGATCCCATACAAAATAGCCAAACAATTTCATTGTTCCTGCATTTCTGTCTAGAGTATAAAGAGCAAAACTAATATTATATTGTTCAGTTCCGCTTGAAATTACGTCTGCTTGGTAGAACCAAAATGTCATATTATTAACAACTTGAATAGGTAGTGGAGATGCTCCTACAGATGGTTGAATTCCTGGAGCAGTAAATACTTTAGATGTGAAATCTCCAAATACATTTGAACCACCAAATTTTTGTACATTATACATTATAACTGCACTATTGAAATTGTCATATTCAGATATTGCGTTAAAACGAACTAAGTCCCCAACAAGAGCAGTAATCGTTAAGTCGGCTGTACCACTTCCATTACTTCCTGCTAAATTAGAACTTACCATGTACTGGTATTGATGCCCAATAGGTGTTGGTTTTGTAGAGTCTGTACTTCCTCCGTTTGGGTAATCATTCTGGATTTTATCCGTGTCAATGATTATTTGAATGTTGGTAATCTGTGCAACGTTATTTAAATTTAATGCTGCTTCTAATACTTCTGAATTTTTTAAATTTGAATCCATTTTAATTAATTTAATGATTTTTACCTACTCATTTGATCAGTTTTTCGGTTTCCGCTGATGTGTTATTATAAACCTAAAATTAAAGTAATACATGAGTTTTTTTTAGCGTATAAATACTTGGTTTTGAGTAGTATGTGTGCTTTTTTTGATACTATCTTGTCTGATTGTGAGGATAGATGTAGGATTTGCTAATTTGGGGTAAAGCTTTATTGATCAAAAATTAAAGGAATCTTTTTTTAGTATGTTATCTTGTCTTGAGATAAGGAAACAAATTCATTAAATAAAAAAACCGTTTAGTTAAACGGTTTTTTTATGCTTAGCTTTTCTTCTAAAGCTGAGTTTATTTTTGTTGATATTTCATTATAATCGGGATTGTAATTGTCCCAAATTTTCCAAACAGCATCTATCTTTTTAATAAAATAGGTTTGCCTATTTACTTTGTTAAAAACAATTGTGATATTGTCATTTTCATCTTTCCATTCTAAATTCCAAAACTCTTTTACAGTAAAAATGGCAATGGTTTCGGATATGCTGGAGACTTTAAAATCATAAATTTCAAAATTTGATCTATTGTTGGTGCAGTTCAAATGGTAATTTAATTTCGAATAGCTTTCTATAACGTCAGTAATTCTTTTTGATAACGGGCCATCAGTAAAAAAGAATTTTGACAAACTTGCTACTTTGACTTCTGGTAGTTTTTTCAAACAATTAAATTCTTCTTGACAATAATTTGTAATAAGTTCTTCAAAAAAGGAAACAGGTTCAATTTTGCTCTCTAATTCAGATGATTTACCGAGATCTATTGCTTCGTTATTTAAAAAACTATTTAAGGAAGGATATCCAATAAAAATGGCCAATTTGTCTAAGCTTTTCAGGAAACGCAAATCTGAATTTTTTGTTTCCGATGGGTGATTTGTGAAAATTCTTTGTAAAGTCATACTCGAAATGGAGCATCCAAGTTCGTTTCTCTTTGAGCCTTGCATGAACTCTGATTTTTCTAAGCGGTCAGTGATTATTTCTGATAAGATAATATAGTGTGCTCTCTTCCATTCTTTGGTCCCAGACAAAGTGCTGTTCTGTATAATGGGATGAGATTGTATGCCTTTTTTTAGTTTTTCTATTATGAGTTCCATAGTACTAATCTTTGTTTGTAATAGCTAATATTCTCTCATATAACAGTTAATGTTATTTGCTGTTAATGACTGATCGCTAAATAGTTATGAAAAAGATATGTTGTAGTTGTGGTTCTTTTAGTGTTAATATATTGCTAAAATTACATATAAATTTGTTAAATAAATTAATAACCTAAAAAAAACTAAAAATTATGAAAAAACAATTTATTAAAAACATTGCTAGAAAGATTGCGATCCTGTTTGTGGCCATACTTGCGTTTGTGTCATGTGAGAAAAACAACGAACAGTCAGAAGATGTTCAAGGGAAATTAATGGATGGAGAGGTTAATTTGCTGGATAAAGGGAGATATGGACTGGCTCCATTTTCTGAAGAATATTTGAAAAGTATAGTGTTCTTATCTCCAAAAGAATACCGTTTAGAAATTGCAAAATTCAGGCCAGATCTGAAATCACTTTCTGAGAAATCGTCTTTATCTGCTGCAGTTGCTTCGGTAAAAAACTTGCCAACTCCTCCGGTCGGTGATCAAGGAAGTGAAGGTTCATGCGTTGGTTGGGGAGTAGGATATGCAGCTCACAGTATTACTCGTTATATTAATAATACAGTGCATCAAAGCAATTGGGCAGGTGCTTCAAGGAGTGCGGCTTATGTTTACAATCAAATAAAATTAGGGAATTGCGGAGCAGGTTCATATCCGAATGATGCAATGAATTTAATTCAGAATCAAGGAGAATGTAGTAATTCACAAATGCCCTATGTAGCAGGAAGCTGTTATGTTATGCCATCAGCTCAACAAAAAACTTGGGCAGCGGGAAGAAAATCAGGTGGTTGGTTTAATGTGAACCCTAGAAATACATCAGATATTAAATATTACCTTAATCAGAATTATGCTGTAGCGGTATGTTTCAACGTGAATCAAAGTTTTTATGACATTCGTAATAACAATTATGTTTGGTCTAGCGTCTATGGATCTACACAAGGAGGTCATTGTGTTTGTATTGTAGGATATGATGATGCTACACAACTTTTTAAAGTACAGAATTCCTGGGGATCTGGATGGGGACGTAGTGGTTTCTTTTATGTAACGTATACTAATATTGCAAATGGGGCATTCAACTGGGCGGGTTGTATTATTCCTAATCCATCAGCGAATATTTAGTGTATAAATCAATTCTCAAATTTATATAATATAAAAAAATCCCGTTTGATTGTCAAGCGGGATTTTGTTTACGCAATCATTTTGAAAATGAATATTTTTATTTCTTCAAATACAAACAATGGTTAAAGTAGTCAATTATCGCTTTGCCTTCCATCAAAACATCGGCACCAATAATGCCGTGTACAGGTTTTACCTTATAATGGTTTAATGCTTCATTGACATGTGATAAATCAAAGATTACAAGTTCAAAATTAGAATTTTTCCAATTACCTAATTGCAGTTTATTCGAAGTTGCAATTTGAGTTAACATGCCCGTTGCACCAGCTCCTGATGCTTTAGTTTTAGAGTTTTTGGCTTCTAGTGTAAAATATTCTATACTTTCAAACCCCACACAACTGTTTGATGCACCAGTATCTAAAATAAAATTTCCCTTAATGCCATTGATTTTTGCTTTAATTAAAAGATGTTGTGTTTTGGTAATTTTAAAAGTTACTTTTTTATAATCTTCTTTTTCAAGGATTTCGTGCAGGTTTTTCATGGGTTATACCGAAAAGGGGTGAAATTTTAAGCAAAGTTCGCAAAGTTTTATGGAAAAGGTTCTTTTAAATTGTAATTTTGCCCTTTAAATTTTTAGCATTGAAATCAGACCTAATTATCACCGATACACATACCCATTTATATTCTGAAGAATTTGACCATGACCGTGGTGAAATGATACAGAGAGCTATAGATTCAGGCGTTACACGTTTTTTTATTCCCGCAATAGATTCTACATGTACAGCTGCAATGTATGAGTTAGAAAGGGAATATTCAGACAATGTTTTCTTGATGATGGGTTTGCATCCTACTTATGTAAAAGATAATTATCTGGAGGAGTTGAAGCATGTTGAAGCCGAATTAGCAAAAAGAAAATTCTATGCTATTGGTGAAATAGGAATTGATTTGTATTGGGATAAGACACATTTAGCAGAGCAGCAAATAGCGTTTAGAAAACAAATTCAGCTAGCCAAACAATACAAACTCCCTATAGTTATTCATTGTCGTGAAGCATTCGATGAAATATTTGAAATTTTAGAAGAAGAAAAATCGCCAGAATTGTTTGGAATATTCCATTGCTTTTCAGGAACCTATGAGCAGGCTTTAAAAGCGATTTCCTATAATATGAAATTAGGAATAGGAGGAGTGGTTACTTTTAAGAATGGGAAAATAGATCAATTTCTGGATAAAATCGATTTGGAGCATATTGTGTTAGAAACAGATTCTCCCTATTTATCTCCAATTCCTTATAGGGGTAAACGTAACGAAAGCAGCTATTTAATTAATGTAGTAAATAAGTTGTCTCAAATTTATGGTCTTTCAATAAATGAGATTGCGCAAATTACAACTGATAATTCTGCGAAAATATTCGGTATTTAGTGCCGATTTTCTGTAATTTTAATATTTTTTTTGTTCTTTTGTCCAATTAAATTGTAAACCAAAATGAATAAATTTGACGCGATTCGGTCTTTTTACGATTCCGAAATAAATGAAGGGATAATAAAGGTAATAGATCATCCGATGATGAAAGCCTTGATGAACTTCTGTTTTCCTGGAGTAGAAGATGAAATTTGGAAAGAACAGCTTCGCAAAACCCATTCTATTCGTGATTTTCAATGCAACTTTATTTATTATGGAGTGCAGCAAGTGTTGGAGAAAAGTTCGGAGGGGTTAACTACATCAGGTTTTGAAAAGTTAGAAAAAAACACCGCATATCTTTTTATCTCCAATCATAGGGATATAGTTTTAGATACAACTTTGCTCAATTCATGCTTGTTCGAGCATGGGTTAGATATGACTTCATCGGCAATTGGCGACAATTTAGTTAAGAAATCTTTTTTAAAAATATTAGCAAAACTAAATAGGAATTTTTTAGTTCAACGTGGATTATCACCAAGAGAGTTATTGGTAAGTTCTAAATTGTTGGCTGAATATATGGCCCAATTGATGTTGCATGAAAATCGTTCGGTTTGGATTGCACAACGTGAAGGAAGAACTAAAGACGGGAATGACGAAACCAATCCTGGTGTTTTAAAAATGATCGCCATGGGATCTGATGAATCAGACGTAATGGACTATTTTAAGAAAATTAAAATTGTACCAGTTTCTATTTCCTACGAATACGATCCTACAGATGCATTAAAAATGCCACAATTACTGGCTGAAGCAAATAATGAAATTTACAAAAAAGAAAAAAATGAAGATTTCATGACCTTGTTGAGTGGTATAATTGGTCAAAAGAAAAGAATACACATACATATAGGAGATATTATCAGTAGTGAAATAGATGATATTAAAAAGAATGTAGATACAACAAATAAGCAAGTGCAGGCTTTAGCACAAGTAATTGACGATTCTATTTTAAGCAATTATAAATTATGGACAACTAATTATATCGCTTATGATATTCTGAATAAGTCCAAAAGATTTGTTCATCTGTATACCGAAAATGAAAAATTAGTTTTCGAACGCAGACTAGAAATGAGAATCGATCACGAGCACCCGGTAGCTAAACAAGGCTTCTTGGCAATGTATGCTAATCCAGTTATTAATAAATTAAAATATACTGATGAAATCTAAATCTAAAATTCTTTTAATTTATACTGGTGGTACAATTGGTATGAGAAAGGATTTTGAAACAGGTGCACTCAAAGCATTTAATTTCAGTAAACTACTCCATAATATTCCCGAATTAAAGTTGTTGGATTGTGAGATAGAAACTTTTTCTTTCGAGGATCCAATCGATTCTTCAAATATGAATCCTGAAAATTGGGCCGAAATGGCTCGTACAATAGAGGATAAATACGATAGTTTTGATGGTTTTGTGGTGTTACACGGTTCAGATACCATGTCATATTCAGCTTCGGCATTGAGTTTTATGCTCGAAAATCTTTCTAAACCAGTAATATTTACCGGTTCGCAATTGCCAATAGGAGATTTGAGAACAGATGCCAAAGAAAATCTAATTACGGCAATTCAAATAGCTTCATTGCAAGAAAATGGCATGCCTTTGATAAAAGAGGTTTGTCTCTATTTTGAATACAAATTGTACAGAGGGAATAGAACAACCAAGATAAATGCAGAGCATTTTAGGGCTTTCATTTCGCCAAATTATCCTTTTTTGGTGGAGTCTGGGGTGCATTTAAAAGTAAATTCAGAATTATTTTTACCTACTCAAGAGGAATCTCAACTAAAAGTGCATGCCCATTTAGATAATAATGTGGCCATCATAAAAATGTTTCCGGGAATAAGTGAAACTGTTCTTTCAGCTATTTTGAATATCGAGAGTCTAAAAGGTATTGTTCTCGAAACTTATGGCGCAGGTAATGCACCTACCGAAGATTGGTTTTTGAGTCTTTTGCAAAAAGCAATTAACAGAGGAATGCATATTGTAAATGTAACCCAATGCTCTATTGGAAGCGTAAGCATGGGGCATTATGAAACCAGTACTTCGATGAAAAAGTTGGGTATTATCTCAGGAAAAGATATCACAACAGAAGCAGCAATTACCAAATTAATGTATTTAATAGGGCAAAACATAAACCCAAAAGACTTCAAAGCTATTTTTGAAACTTCTTTGCGTGGGGAAATGCAATAATATTGAGTTTTTATTTTCAAAACTCAATTATTTTAGTGTTATTTGCAAACCAAAATAAAAAGAGAGGTGTCCGAGTGGTTGAAGGAGCAAGCCTGGAAAGCTTGTATATGGGTAACTGTATCGTGGGTTCGAATCCCATCCTCTCTGCGAGTAAAAACCGTATTATCTTATCATAGATGATACGGTTTTTTGTTTTTTAGATATAGATCAAAAATAGGTCTAAGTTTTACATTCCTTAACTTCCAGAAATGTTTTATTGATGTTTAAAAGATAGTTACATATAAATTTTAGATTGTAATCATCTAAAATATTAGCTACATAAACATTTCTTGCGCCTTATATTTTTCCGAAAATATTTTACTACAAAAAATAATTTAAATTAATCTTTAATTGCTGGTATTAAGTATTTTAACTATATTTATGTAATATAATTTTCTTGTTTTGTTTGAAAAGTGGCAATTCAGCGATGATATTTGATTTTAATCGGGATTTGTTAGTAAGTTGTTGATAATTAGTTAGTTTTGCCGAGCCTTATTTGTTAAATTTTAATACGGATATTTATGAGGAACTTTACTATAAAAATGCTTAACTCCATTAAGTCGTCAATTTTTGTTGTTTTATTTTTGTTACTCCTCTTAATAAAACGCATTTTCTTTTTTTGCAATATTTTCAAAAGGCAACAGATTCTGGAATTAACTTCTAGGAGAAATTCAGTGCATTTTTTTGATTTGAATCAAATGTTAGGCCTTGTTGTCAAATCAAAGAATAAAATTGCTTAAGTTTTTTTCCAGCCTTCAAAATGGAATTTCGAATACTAATATGGTATTGGTTCATTTTTACAGGTTTAAAGTAACCAATGTTTTTTTGAATAATAAAAATCTTTTAGATTTTTTAAAATAACAGATATATGACAAATTTTACTTTCTTGAGAAAAATCGTCTTATTTATATTTTTAATATTTAGCGCTTCATTATTAGCTCAAAATGTAGACCTTGGAATTGTGAAAACTGTAAACAATTCTACACCTACAGTTGGGAGTAATGTGGTTTTTACACTAACGGCAACTAATAATACGGGTAATAAAGATGCAACATCAGTAAAGGTTAATGATCTTCTTCCTTCAGGTTATACTTTTGTGAGTAGTGTTCCTTCTGTAGGTACTTATGTTTCTGGAACAGGTGTTTGGACTATCGGAAATTTGAATAGAAATGTAACTGTTACATTAACCATTACAGCTACAGTTAAAGCGACAGGGACGTATGCAAATACAGCAACAATTAGTGGAGGTCAAACTGATAATGCATCTGGAAATGATTCTTCAACTGTTACTCCAGTTCCGGTGGCAGTAGGAACAGACACAGATGGAGATGGTGTTATTGATTCGGTTGATTTGGACGATGATAATGATGGAATTCTAGATAGCGTAGAATGTTCTGATTGTGCAGTTAAATTCATTAATGGTGGGTTTGAGGTACCAGATAATAATGTTTCTAATCCAGCTAGTTGGTATTTGATAGATGACACAACATCTCCAGCTACAATGGGGTGGCAGACTACGGCTTCGGATCATTTAATAGAATTTTGGGATTCGGGTTTTAATGGAGTTCCTGCAGCCGAGGGAGCTCAATTTGTTGAGCTAAACGCTAACGAAGTATCAACGCTTTATCAAACATTTTGTTTGAATGGTTTTTCAGGTACTGTTAATTGGTCTGTAAAACATAGAGGACGTTCAGGAACTGATGTTGCTACTGTAAATATTGGAACAAATTTGGCTTCAGCAACGGTTCAGGCAACGATGTCAGATGGAACCGCTAGTTGGGGGTCATATTCGGGAACCTATACAATTACTCCGGGGCAGACTACTCTCGTTATAGCTTTCAAATCGGTTTCATCGGTAGGAGGTGCTTCCTATGGCAATTTTCTGGATGATGTTAGCGTAACTATTAATGAGGGCTGTGTAGATACAGATGGAGATGGTGTTTTAAACTACTTAGATTTAGATAGTGATGGTGATGGATGCTCCGATGCGAATGAATATTACGGTTCTAATAATGCTGATGGGAATATTTTAGGAGGTGATAACGGTAAATATGGAAGTGGCTCACCAGCCGTAAATGCAAATGGAACCGTAATTGCAGCTTCATATAGTGGTACTTATACAAATGCAGTTACAGTAGGTTCAGCAAGTGCAATAACAACTCAGCCAAGTAATCAGACTGCCTCGGCTACGGCAACGGCTTCGTTTACAGTAGTAGGCAGCGGTGGTTCAGGAACAAGACAATATCAATGGCAGCTTAGTACAGATGGAGGAACAGTATGGAACAATATAGCAGGAGCAACAGCAGCTACATTGAACTTATCTTCGATTACGTGCTCAATGAATAATTATAAATACCGTGTTGTTATTACGCAGTCTAATTATATTTGTGCAAATGTTGTTAGTAACTCTGCTACTTTAACGGTACCAACACCAACAGTAGTAATTACGAACCCAGCTGCAGTATGTTCACCTTCAACTGTAGATCTTACTTCGGCAGCAATTACATCTGGTAGTACAGCCAGTTTAACTTACACGTATTGGACTAATGCAGGAGCAACAACGGCCTACTCAACCCCAACAACAGCAACAGCAGGAACGTATTACATAAAAGGAACTACGGCAGCTGGTTGTTTTGATATTAAAGCTGTGACGGTCACAGTAACTCCAATTAATACAATAGCATTGAGTTCGGCAGTAGGAACGGATGCACAAACCAAATGCATCAATACTGCAATCACAAATATTACTTATGCTACCACCGGAGCCACGGGAGCCACTTTCAGCGGTTTGCCGACAGGGGTGACAGGCAATTGGGCAGCCAACACGGTTACAATCAGCGGAACACCTTCAACGACAGTGGGTAGTCCATTTACCTATACGATAACACTAACAGGTGGTTGTGGAACAGTAACAAAAACCGGAACGATCACGGTAACACCAGACAATACAATAACATTGAGTTCGGCTGTGGGCACAGATGCACAGACCAAATGTATCAATACTGCAATCACTAATATAACTTACAGTACCACCGGTGCTACAGGGGCCACTTTCAGCGGTTTGCCGACAGGGGTGACGGGCAACTGGGCAGCCAACACGGTTACAATCAGCGGAACACCTTCAACGACAGTGGGTAGTCCATTTACCTATACGATAACACTAACAGGTGGTTGTGGAACAGTAACAAAAACCGGAACGATCACGGTAACACCAGACAATACAATAACATTGAGTTCGGCTGTGGGCACAGATGCGCAGACCAAATGCATCAATACAGCAATCACCAATATTACTTACAGTACTACGGGAGCCACAGGAGCAACTTTCAGCGGTTTGCCGACAGGAGTAACGGGTAATTGGGCAGCCAATACGGTTACAATTAGCGGAACGCCTTCAACTACTGTGGGCAGTCCATTTACCTATACGATAACATTAACGGGAGGTTGCGGAACGGTAACAAAAACCGGAACGATCACGGTAACACCAGACAATACAATAGCATTGAGCTCGGCAGTGGGCACGGATGCGCAGACCAAATGCATCAATACGGCAATCACCAATATTACTTACAGCACCACCGGCGCTACTGGAGCGACTTTTAGTGGTTTGCCGACAGGGGTGACGGGCAACTGGGCAGCCAATACGGTTACGATTAGCGGAACACCTTCAACAACCGTGGGTAGTCCATTTACCTATACGATAACACTAACAGGTGGTTGCGGAACAGTAACAAAAACAGGGACAATCACGGTAACACCAGACAATACAATAGCATTGAGCTCGGCTGTGGGCACGGATGCACAAACGAAATGTATCAATACAGCAATCACCAATATTACTTACAGCACCACCGGCGCTACGGGAGCGACATTTAGCGGTTTGCCTACTGGGGTAACGGGTAATTGGGCAGCCAACACGGTTACAATCAGCGGAACACCTTCAACTACTGTGGGCAGTCCATTTACCTATACGATAACATTAACGGGCGGTTGCGGAACAGTAACAAAAACAGGAACAATCACGGTAACACCAGACAATACAATAGCATTGAGCTCGGCTGTGGGCACGGATGCACAAACGAAATGTATCAATACAGCAATCACCAATATTACTTACAGCACCACCGGCGCTACGGGAGCGACATTTAGCGGTTTGCCGACAGGGGTATCGGGCAACTGGGCAGCCAATACGGTTACGATTAGCGGAACACCTTCAACAACCGTGGGTAGTCCATTTACCTATACGATAACATTAACGGGCGGTTGCGGAACAGTAACAAAAACAGGAACAATCACGGTAACACCAGACAATACAATAGCATTGAGCTCGGCTGTGGGCACGGATGCACAAACGAAATGTATCAATACAGCAATCACCAATATTACTTACAGCACCACCGGCGCTACGGGAGCGACATTTAGCGGTTTACCTACAGGGGTGACGGGCAACTGGGCAGCCAATACGGTTACGATTAGCGGAACACCTTCAACAACCGTGGGTAGTCCATTTACCTATACGATAACACTAACAGGTGGTTGCGGAACAATAACAAAAACCGGAACAATCACGGTAACACCAGACAATACAATAACATTGAGTTCGGCTGTGGGCACGGATGCACAAACGAAATGTATCAATACAGCAATCACCAATATTACTTACAGTACTACGGGAGCCACAGGAGCGACTTTCAGCGGTTTACCTACAGGGGTGACGGGTAACTGGGCAGCAAATACGGTGACAATCAGCGGAACGCCTTCTACAACCGTGGGCAGTCCTTTTACTTATACCATAACATTAACAGGCGGTTGCGGAACGGTAACAAAAACCGGAACAATCACGGTAACACCAGACAATACAATAACATTGAGTTCGGCTGTGGGCACGGATGCACAAACGAAATGTATCAATACAGCAATCACCAATATTACTTACAGTACTACGGGAGCCACAGGAGCGACTTTCAGCGGTTTACCTACAGGGGTGACGGGTAACTGGGCAGCAAATACGGTGACAATCAGCGGAACGCCTTCTACAACCGTGGGCAGTCCTTTTACTTATACCATAACATTAACAGGCGGTTGCGGAACGGTAACAAAAACCGGAACAATCACGGTAACACCAGACAATACAATAGCATTGAGCTCGGCTGTGGGCACGGATGCACAAACGAAATGTATCAATACAGCAATCACCAATATTACTTACAGTACTACGGGAGCCACAGGAGCGACTTTCAGCGGTTTACCTACAGGGGTGACGGGTAATTGGGCAGCCAACATAGTTACAATCAGCGGAACACCTTCAACGACAGTGGGGAGTCCGTTTACCTATACCATAACATTAACGGGAGGTTGCGGAACAGTAACAAAAACCGGAACGATCACAGTAACACCAGACAATACAATAACATTGAGTTCGGCAGTGGGTACAGATACACAAACCAAATGTATTAATACAGCACTCACCAATATTACTTACAGTACCACCGGCGCTACAGGGGCCACTTTCAGCGGTTTGCCGACAGGGGTGACGGGCAACTGGGCAGCCAACACGGTTACAATCAGCGGAACACCTTCAACGACAGTGGGTAGTCCATTTACCTATACGATAACACTAACAGGTGGTTGCGGAACAGTAGCAAAAACCGGAACAATCACGGTAACACCAGACAATACAATAACATTGAGTTCGGCTGTGGGCACGGATGCACAAACGAAATGTATCAATACAGCACTCACCAATATTACTTACAGTACTACGGGAGCCACAGGAGCCACTTTTAGCGGTTTGCCTACAGGGGTGACGGGTAATTGGGCAGCCAACATAGTTACAATCAGCGGAACACCTTCAACGACAGTGGGGAGTCCGTTTACCTATACCATAACATTAACGGGAGGTTGCGGAACAGTAACAAAAACCGGAACGATCACAGTAACACCAGACAATACAATAACATTGAGTTCGGCTGTGGGCACAGATGCGCAGACCAAATGTATTAATACAGCACTCACCAATATTACTTACAGTACCACCGGCGCTACGGGAGCGACTTTCAGCGGTTTGCCTACAGGGGTAACGGGTAACTGGGCAGCCAATACGGTTACAATCAGCGGAACGCCTTCAACGACAGTAGGAAGCCCATTTACCTATACGATAACACTAACAGGAGGTTGCGGAACAGTAACAAAAACCGGAACAATCACGGTAACACCAGACAATACAATAACATTGAGTTCGGCAGTGGGTACAGATACACAAACCAAATGTATCAATACAGCAATCACCAATATTACTTACAGTACCACCGGCGCTACTGGAGCGACTTTTAGTGGTTTGCCGACAGGGGTGACGGGCAACTGGGCAGCCAATACGGTTACGATTAGCGGAACACCTTCAACAACCGTGGGTAGTCCATTTACCTATACGATAACACTAACAGGTGGTTGCGGAACAGTAACAAAAACCGGAACGATCACAGTAACACCAGCAATAGCAAACAATACAATAAGTGCTGCCCAAACTATTTGTATGGGAACCATACCAACGGCATTAACAGGAAGTACACCAACTGGTGGAAGTGGTACTTATGTGTATTTGTGGGAAAGTAGTACCACTAGCGCCGTAGCGGGGTTTTCAACGGCATCAGGAACAAGCAATACAATAAATTATGCACCGGGAAGTTTGACTACAACGACATGGTATAGAAGAACGGTTACTTCTGGTACTTGTTCTGATACATCAGCAGCAATCCAAATTACGGTAGGAGATAACATCAAGCCTACATTCACAGCACCTGCCAATATTACAATCTTCACAACTGCTAGCTGTACTTATGATGCATCTGTTGTGGCAACTGGAGACGTAACGAATGAAGCAGATAATTGTTCAGCAGGAATTCAAGCTACTTATTCAGATCTAGTTGCAAATGGAAGTTGTCAAGGATCTCATATAATTACAAGAACTTGGTCTTTAGTTGATGGTAATGGCAATGCGGCGGCAGACCAGGTGCAAACTATAACGGTTTCTGACACTACGGCTCCGGTTTGGACTACGGCTGCCACTGCTTTAAATTCAACAATACAATGCAGCGATGCTGCTGCTATCGCCGCTGCGCAAGGTTTGGCTCCGGTGGCTACGGACAACTGCAGCACGGTGGCTTATACTAAAACGGCTGGGGCGTTTGTGGCGGGAGCCTGCGCGAACTCGGGTACCTATACCAATACTTGGGTAGCCAATGACGTTTGCTCGAACACCAGCGTGGCCTTCACCCAGGTTATCACCATCGAGGATACTACGGCTCCTGTGTGGACTACGGCTGCCACTGCTTTAAATTCAACAATACAATGCAGCGATGCTGCTGCTATCGCCGCTGCGCAAGGTTTGGCTCCGGTAGCTACGGACAACTGCAGCACGGTGGCTTATACTAAAACGGCTGGGGCGTTTGTGGCGGGAGCCTGCGCGAACTCGGGTACCTATACCAATACTTGGGTAGCCAATGACGTTTGCTCGAACACCAGCGTGGTCTTCACCCAGGTTATCACCATCGAGGATACTACGGCTCCTGTGTGGACTACGGCTGCCACTGCCTTAAATTCAACAATACAATGCAGCGATGCTGCTGCTATCGCCGCTGCGCAAGGTTTGGCTCCGGTGGCTACGGACAACTGCAGCACGGTGGCTTACACTAAAACGGCTGGGGCGTTTGTGGCGGGAGCCTGCGCGAACTCGGGTACCTATACCAATACTTGGGTAGCCAATGACGTTTGCTCGAACACCAGCGTGGTCTTCACCCAGGTTATCACCATCGAGGATACTACGGCTCCTGTGTGGACTACGGCTGCCACTGCCTTAAATTCAACAATACAATGCAGCGATGCTGCTGCTATCGCCGCTGCGCAAGGTTTGGCTCCGGTGGCTACGGACAACTGCAGCACGGTGGCTTATACTAAAACGGTTGGGGCGTTTGTGGCGGGAGCCTGCGCGAACTCGGGTACCTATACCAATACTTGGGTAGCCAATGACGTTTGCTCGAACACCAGCGTGGTCTTCACCCAGGTTATCACCATCGAGGATACTACGGCTCCTGTGTGGACTACGGCTGCCACTGCCTTAAATTCAACAATACAATGCAGCGATGCTGCTGCTATCGCCGCTGCGCAAGGTTTGGCTCCGGTGGCTACGGACAACTGCAGCACGGTGGCTTATACTAAAACGGCTGGGGCGTTTGTGGCGGGAGCCTGCGCGAACTCGGGTACCTATACCAATACTTGGGTAGCCAATGACGTTTGCTCGAATACCAGCGTGGTCTTCACCCAGGTTATCACCATCGAGGATACTACAGCTCCTGTGTGGACTACGGCTGCTACTGCTTTAAACTCAACAATACAATGCAGCGATGCTGCTGCTATCGCCGCTGCGCAAGGTTTGGCTCCGGTGGCTACGGACAACTGCAGCACGGTGGCTTACACTAAAACGGCTGGGGCGTTTGTGGCGGGAGCCTGCGCGAATTCGGGTACCTATACCAATACTTGGGTAGCCAATGACGTTTGCTCGAACACCAGCGTGGTCTTCACCCAGGTTATCACCATCGAGGATACTACGGCTCCTGTGTGGACTACGGCTGCCACTGCCTTAAACTCAACAATACAATGCAGCGATGCTGCGGCTATCGCCGCTGCGCAAGGGTTGGCTCCGGTGGCTACGGACAACTGCAGCACGGTGGCTTATACTAAAACGGCTGGGGCGTTTGTGGCGGGAGCCTGCGCGAACTCGGGTACCTATACCAATACTTGGGTAGCCAATGACGTTTGCTCGAACACCAGCGTGGTCTTCACCCAGGTTATCACCATCGAGGATACTACGGCTCCTGTGTGGACTACGGCTGCCACTGCCTTAAACTCAACGATACAATGCAGCGATGCTGCGGCTATCGCCGCTGCGCAAGGTTTGGCTCCGGTGGCTACGGACAACTGCAGCACGGTGGCTTATACTAAAACGGCTGGGGCGTTTGTGGCGGGAGCCTGCGCGAACTCGGGTACCTATACCAATACTTGGGTCGCCAATGACGTTTGCTCGAACACCAGCGTGGTCTTCACCCAGGTTATCACCATCGAGGATACTACAGCTCCTGTGTGGACTACGGCTGCCACTGCTTTAAACTCAACGATACAATGCAGCGATGCTGCGGCTATCGCCGCTGCGCAAGGTTTGGCTCCGGTGGCTACGGACAACTGCAGCACGGTGGCTTATACTAAAACGGCTGGGGCGTTTGTGGCGGGAGCCTGCGCGAACTCGGGTACCTATACCAATACTTGGGTAGCCAATGACGTTTGCTCGAATACCAGCGTGGTCTTCACCCAGGTTATCACCATCGAGGATACTACGGCTCCTGTGTGGACTACGGCTGCCACTGCCTTAAACTCAACAATACAATGCAGCGATGCTGCTGCTATCGCCGCTGCGCAAGGTTTGGCTCCGGTGGCTACGGACAACTGCAGCACGGTGGCTTATACTAAAACGGCTGGGGCGTTTGTGGCGGGAGCCTGCGCGAACTCGGGTACCTATACCAATACTTGGGTAGCCAATGACGTTTGCTCGAACACCAGCGTGGTCTTCACCCAGGTTATCACCATCGAGGATACTACAGCTCCTGTGTGGACTACGGCTGCCACTGCTTTAAACTCAACGATACAATGCAGCGATGCTGCGGCTATCGCCGCTGCGCAAGGTTTGGCTCCGGTGGCTACGGACAACTGCAGCACGGTGGCTTATACTAAAACGGCTGGGGCGTTTGTGGCGGGAGCCTGCGCGAACTCGGGTACCTATACCAATACTTGGGTAGCCAATGACGTTTGCTCGAACACCAGCGTGGTCTTCACCCAGGTTATCACCATCGAGGATACTACAGCTCCTGTGTGGACTACGGCTGCCACTGCTTTAAACTCAACGATACAATGCAGCGATGCTGCGGCTATCGCCGCTGCGCAAGGTTTGGCTCCGGTAGCTACGGACAACTGCAGCACGGTGGCTTATACTAAAACGGCTGGGGCGTTTGTGGCGGGAGCCTGCGCGAACTCGGGTACCTATACCAATACTTGGGTAGCCAATGACGTTTGCTCGAACACCAGCGTGGCCTTCACCCAGGTTATCACCATCGAGGATACTACAGCTCCTGTGTGGACTACGGCTGCCACTGCTTTAAATTCAACAATACAATGCAGCGATGCTGCGGCTATCGCCGCTGCGCAAGGTTTGGCTCCGGTGGCTACGGACAACTGCAGCACGGTGGCTTACACTAAAACGGCTGGCGCGTTTGTGGCGGGAGCCTGCGCGAACTCGGGTACCTATACCAATACTTGGGTAGCCAATGACGTTTGCTCGAACACCAGCGTGGTCTTCACCCAGGTTATCACCATCGAGGATACTACGGCTCCTGTGTGGACTACGGCTGCCACTGCCTTAAATTCAACAATACAATGCAGCGATGCTGCGGCTATCGCCGCTGCGCAAGGTTTGGCTCCGGTGGCTACGGACAACTGCAGCACGGTGGCTTATACTAAAACGGCTGGGGCGTTTGTGGCGGGAGCCTGCGCGAACTCGGGTACCTATACCAATACTTGGGTAGCCAATGACGTTTGCTCGAACACCAGCGTGGTCTTCACCCAGGTTATCACCATCGAGGATACTACAGCTCCTGTGTGGACTACGGCTGCCACTGCCTTAAATTCAACAATACAATGCAGCGATGCTGCTGCTATCGCCGCTGCGCAAGGTTTGGCTCCGGTGGCTACGGACAACTGCAGCACGGTGGCTTATACTAAAACGGCTGGGGCGTTTGTGGCGGGAGCCTGCGCGAATTCGGGTACCTATACCAATACTTGGGTAGCCAATGACGTTTGCTCGAACACCAGCGTGGTCTTCACCCAGGTTATCACCATTGAGGATACTACAGCTCCTGTGTGGACTACGGCTGCCACTGCCTTAAACTCAACGATACAATGCAGCGATGCTGCGGCTATCGCCGCTGCGCAAGGTTTGGCTCCGGTAGCTACGGACAACTGCAGCACGGTGGCTTATACTAAAACGGCTGGGGCGTTTGTGGCGGGAGCCTGCGCGAACTCGGGTACCTATACCAATACTTGGGTCGCCAATGACGTTTGCTCGAACACCAGCGTGGTCTTCACCCAGGTTATCACCATCGAGGATACTACGGCTCCTGTGTGGACTACGGCTGCCACTGCCTTAAACTCAACAATACAATGCAGCGATGCTGCTGCTATCGCCGCTGCGCAAGGTTTGGCTCCGGTAGCTACGGACAACTGCAGCACGGTGGCTTATACTAAAACGGCTGGGGCGTTTGTGGCGGGAGCCTGCGCGAACTCGGGTACCTATACCAATACTTGGGTAGCCAATGACGTTTGCTCGAACACCAGCGTGGCCTTCACCCAGGTTATCACCATCGAGGATACTACAGCTCCTGTGTGGACTACGGCTGCCACTGCCTTAAATTCAACAATACAATGCAGCGATGCTGCTGCTATCGCCGCTGCGCAAGGTTTGGCTCCGGTAGCTACGGACAACTGCAGCACGGTGGCTTATACTAAAACGGCTGGCGCGTTTGTGGCGGGAGCCTGCGCGAACTCGGGTACCTATACCAATACTTGGGTCGCCAATGACGTTTGCTCGAACACCAGCGTGGTCTTCACCCAGGTTATCACCATCGAGGATACTACGGCTCCTGTGTGGACTACGGCTGCCACTGCCTTAAATTCAACAATACAATGCAGCGATGCTGCTGCTATCGCCGCTGCGCAAGGTTTGGCTCCGGTGGCTACGGACAACTGCAGCACGGTGGCTTATACTAAAACGGCTGGGGCGTTTGTGGCGGGAGCCTGCGCGAATTCGGGTACCTATACCAATACTTGGGTAGCCAATGACGTTTGCTCGAACACCAGCGTGGTCTTCACCCAGGTTATCACCATTGAGGATACTACAGCTCCTGTGTGGACTACGGCTGCCACTGCCTTAAACTCAACGATACAATGCAGCGATGCTGCGGCTATCGCCGCTGCGCAAGGTTTGGCTCCGGTAGCTACGGACAACTGCAGCACGGTGGCTTATACTAAAACGGCTGGGGCGTTTGTGGCGGGAGCCTGCGCGAACTCGGGTACCTATACCAATACTTGGGTCGCCAATGACGTTTGCTCGAACACCAGCGTGGTCTTCACCCAGGTTATCACCATCGAGGATACTACGGCTCCTGTGTGGACTACGGCTGCCACTGCCTTAAACTCAACGATACAATGCAGCGATGCTGCGGCTATCGCCGCTGCGCAAGGTTTGGCTCCGGTGGCTACGGACAACTGCAGCACGGTGGCTTATACTAAAACGGCTGGGGCGTTTGTGGCGGGAGCCTGCGCGAATTCGGGTACCTATACCAATACTTGGGTAGCCAATGACGTTTGCTCGAACACCAGCGTGGTCTTCACCCAGGTTATCACCATCGAGGATACTACAGCTCCTGTGTGGACTACGGCTGCCACTGCCTTAAACTCAACGATACAATGCAGCGATGCTGCTGCTATCGCCGCTGCGCAAGGTTTGGCTCCGGTGGCTACGGACAACTGCAGCACGGTGGCTTATACTAAAACGGCTGGGGCGTTTGTGGCGGGAGCCTGCGCGAACTCGGGTACCTATACCAATACTTGGGTCGCCAATGACGTTTGCTCGAACACCAGCGTGGTCTTCACCCAGGTTATCACCATTGAGGATACTACAGCTCCTGTGTGGACTACGGCTGCCACTGCCTTAAACTCAACGATACAATGCAGCGATGCTGCGGCTATCGCCGCTGCGCAAGGTTTGGCTCCGGTAGCTACGGACAACTGCAGCACGGTGGCTTATACTAAAACGGCTGGGGCGTTTGTGGCGGGAGCCTGCGCGAACTCGGGTACCTATACCAATACTTGGGTCGCCAATGACGTTTGCTCGAACACCAGCGTGGTCTTCACCCAGGTTATCACCATCGAGGATACTACAGCTCCTGTGTGGACTACGGCTGCCACTGCTTTAAACTCAACGATACAATGCAGCGATGCTGCGGCTATCGCCGCTGCGCAAGGTTTGGCTCCGGTAGCTACGGACAACTGCAGCACGGTGGCTTATACTAAAACGGCTGGGGCGTTTGTGGCGGGAGCCTGCGCGAACTCGGGTACCTATACCAATACTTGGGTAGCCAATGACGTTTGCTCGAACACCAGCGTGGCCTTCACCCAGGTTATCACCATCGAGGATACTACAGCTCCTGTGTGGACTACGGCTGCCACTGCCTTAAACTCAACAATACAATGCAGCGATGCTGCTGCTATCGCCGCTGCGCAAGGTTTGGCTCCGGTAGCTACGGACAACTGCAGCACGGTGGCTTATACTAAAACGGCTGGGGCGTTTGTGGCGGGAGCCTGCGCGAACTCGGGTACCTATACCAATACTTGGGTAGCCAATGACGTTTGCTCGAACACCAGCGTGGCCTTCACCCAGGTTATCACCATCGAGGATACTACAGCTCCTGTGTGGACTACGGCTGCCACTGCTTTAAATTCAACAATACAATGCAGCGATGCTGCGGCTATCGCCGCTGCGCAAGGTTTGGCTCCGGTGGCTACGGACAACTGCAGCACGGTGGCTTATACTAAAACGGCTGGGGCGTTTGTGGCGGGAGCCTGCGCGAACTCGGGTACCTATACCAATACTTGGGTAGCCAATGACGTTTGCTCGAACACCAGCGTGGTCTTCACCCAGGTTATCACCATCGAGGATACTACAGCTCCTGTGTGGACTACGGCTGCCACTGCCTTAAATTCAACAATACAATGCAGCGATGCTGCTGCTATCGCCGCTGCGCAAGGTTTGGCTCCGGTAGCTACGGACAACTGCAGCACGGTGGCTTATACTAAAACGGCTGGGGCGTTTGTGGCGGGAGCCTGCGCGAACTCGGGTACCTATACCAATACTTGGGTCGCCAATGACGTTTGCTCGAACACCAGCGTGGTCTTCACCCAGGTTATCACCATCGAGGATACTACGGCTCCTGTGTGGACTACGGCTGCCACTGCCTTAAATTCAACAATACAATGCAGCGATGCTGCTGCTATCGCCGCTGCGCAAGGTTTGGCTCCGGTGGCTACGGACAACTGCAGCACGGTGGCTTACACTAAAACGGCTGGGGCGTTTGTGGCGGGAGCCTGCGCGAACTCGGGTACCTATACCAATACTTGGGTAGCCAATGACGTTTGCTCGAACACCAGCGTGGTCTTCACCCAGGTTATCACCATCGAGGATACTACGGCTCCTGTGTGGACTACGGCTGCCACTGCCTTAAATTCAACAATACAATGCAGCGATGCTGCTGCTATCGCCGCTGCGCAAGGTTTGGCTCCGGTGGCTACGGACAACTGCAGCACGGTGGCTTATACTAAAACGGCTGGGGCGTTTGTGGCGGGAGCCTGCGCGAACTCGGGTACCTATACCAATACTTGGGTCGCCAATGACGTTTGCTCGAACACCAGCGTGGTCTTCACCCAGGTTATCACCATCGAGGATACTACAGCTCCTGTGTGGACTACGGCTGCCACTGCTTTAAATTCAACAATACAATGCAGCGATGCTGCTGCTATCGCCGCTGCGCAAGGTTTGGCTCCGGTAGCTACGGACAACTGCAGCACGGTGGCTTATACTAAAACGGCTGGCGCGTTTGTGGCGGGAGCCTGCGCGAACTCGGGTACCTATACCAATACTTGGGTAGCCAATGACGTTTGCTCGAACACCAGCGTGGTCTTCACCCAGGTTATCACCATCGAGGATACTACGGCTCCTGTGTGGACTACGGCTGCCACTGCCTTAAACTCAACGATACAATGCAGCGATGCTGCTGCTATCGCCGCTGCGCAAGGGTTGGCTCCGGTGGCTACGGACAACTGCAGCACGGTGGCTTATACTAAAACGGCTGGGGCGTTTGTGGCGGGAGCCTGCGCGAACTCGGGTACCTATACCAATACTTGGGTAGCCAATGACGTTTGCTCGAACACCAGCGTGGTCTTCACCCAGGTTATCACCATCGAGGACACTACGGCTCCTGTGTGGACTACGGCTGCCACTGCCTTAAACTCAACAATACAATGCAGTGATGCTGCTGCTATCGCCACTGCGCAAGGTTTGGCTCCGGTAGCTACGGACAACTGCAGTACGGTGGCTTACACTAAAACGGCTGGGGCGTTTGTGGCGGGAGCCTGCGCGAACTCGGGTACCTATACCAATACTTGGGTAGCCAATGACGTTTGCTCGAACACCAGCGTGGTCTTCACCCAGGTTATCACCATCGAGGATACTACAGCTCCTGTGTGGACTACGGCTGCTACTGCTTTAAACTCAACGATACAATGCAGCGATGCTGCGGCTATCGCCGCTGCGCAAGGTTTGGCTCCGGTGGCTACGGACAACTGCAGCACGGTGGCTTACACTAAAACGGCTGGGGCGTTTGTGGCGGGAGCCTGCGCGAACTCGGGTACCTATACCAATACTTGGGTAGCCAATGACGTTTGCTCGAATACCAGCGTGGTCTTCACCCAGGTTATCACCATCGAGGATACTACAGCTCCTGTGTGGACTACGGCTGCTACTGCTTTAAACTCAACAATACAATGCAGCGATGCTGCTGCTATCGCCGCTGCGCAAGGTTTGGCTCCGGTGGCTACGGACAACTGCAGCACGGTGGCTTACACTAAAACGGCTGGCGCGTTTGTGGCGGGAGCCTGCGCGAATTCGGGTACCTATACCAATACTTGGGTAGCCAATGACGTTTGCTCGAACACCAGCGTGGTCTTCACCCAGGTTATCACCATTGAGGATACTACAGCTCCTGTGTGGACTACGGCTGCCACTGCTTTAAATTCAACAATACAATGCAGCGATGCTGCTGCTATCGCCGCTGCGCAAGGTTTGGCTCCGGTGGCTACGGACAACTGCAGCACGGTGGCTTATACTAAAACGGCTGGGGCGTTTGTGGCGGGAGCCTGCGCGAATTCGGGTACCTATACCAATACTTGGGTAGCCAATGACGTTTGCTCGAACACCAGCGTGGTCTTCACCCAGGTTATCACCATTGAGGATACTACAGCTCCTGTGTGGACTACGGCTGCCACTGCTTTAAACTCAACGATACAATGCAGCGATGCTGCGGCTATCGCCGCTGCGCAAGGTTTGGCTCCGGTGGCTACGGACAACTGCAGCACGGTGGCTTATACTAAAACGGCTGGGGCGTTTGTGGCGGGAGCCTGCGCGAACTCGGGTACCTATACCAATACTTGGGTAGCCAATGACGTTTGCTCGAATACCAGCGTGGTCTTCACCCAGGTTATCACCATCGAGGATACTACGGCTCCTGTGTGGACTACGGCTGCCACTGCCTTAAACTCAACAATACAATGCAGCGATGCTGCTGCTATCGCCGCTGCGCAAGGTTTGGCTCCGGTGGCTACGGACAACTGCAGCACGGTGGCTTATACTAAAACGGCTGGGGCGTTTGTGGCGGGAGCCTGCGCGAACTCGGGTACCTATACCAATACTTGGGTAGCCAATGACGTTTGCTCGAACACCAGCGTGGTCTTCACCCAGGTTATCACCATCGAGGATACTACAGCTCCTGTGTGGACTACGGCTGCCACTGCTTTAAACTCAACGATACAATGCAGCGATGCTGCGGCTATCGCCGCTGCGCAAGGTTTGGCTCCGGTGGCTACGGACAACTGCAGCACGGTGGCTTATACTAAAACGGCTGGGGCGTTTGTGGCGGGAGCCTGCGCGAACTCGGGTACCTATACCAATACTTGGGTAGCCAATGACGTTTGCTCGAACACCAGCGTGGTCTTCACCCAGGTTATCACCATCGAGGATACTACGGCTCCTGTGTGGACTACGGCTGCCACTGCCTTAAACTCAACGATACAATGCAGCGATGCTGCGGCTATCGCCGCTGCGCAAGGTTTGGCTCCGGTGGCTACGGACAACTGCAGCACGGTGGCTTATACTAAAACGGCTGGGGCGTTTGTGGCGGGAGCCTGCGCGAACTCGGGTACCTATACCAATACTTGGGTCGCCAATGACGTTTGCTCGAACACCAGCGTGGTCTTCACCCAGGTTATCACCATCGAGGATACTACAGCTCCTGTGTGGACTACGGCTGCCACTGCTTTAAATTCAACAATACAATGCAGCGATGCTGCTGCTATCGCCGCTGCGCAAGGTTTGGCTCCGGTAGCTACGGACAACTGCAGCACGGTGGCTTATACTAAAACGGCTGGCGCGTTTGTGGCGGGAGCCTGCGCGAACTCGGGTACCTATACCAATACTTGGGTAGCCAATGACGTTTGCTCGAACACCAGCGTGGTCTTCACCCAGGTTATCACCATCGAGGATACTACGGCTCCTGTGTGGACTACGGCTGCCACTGCCTTAAACTCAACGATACAATGCAGCGATGCTGCTGCTATCGCCGCTGCGCAAGGGTTGGCTCCGGTGGCTACGGACAACTGCAGCACGGTGGCTTATACTAAAACGGCTGGGGCGTTTGTGGCGGGAGCCTGCGCGAACTCGGGTACCTATACCAATACTTGGGTAGCCAATGACGTTTGCTCGAACACCAGCGTGGTCTTCACCCAGGTTATCACCATCGAGGACACTACGGCTCCTGTGTGGACTACGGCTGCCACTGCCTTAAACTCAACAATACAATGCAGTGATGCTGCTGCTATCGCCACTGCGCAAGGTTTGGCTCCGGTAGCTACGGACAACTGCAGTACGGTGGCTTACACTAAAACGGCTGGGGCGTTTGTGGCGGGAGCCTGCGCGAACTCGGGTACCTATACCAATACTTGGGTAGCCAATGACGTTTGCTCGAACACCAGCGTGGTCTTCACCCAGGTTATCACCATTGAGGATACTACGGCACCTGTATTATCAGGACAAGGAGGAACAATGACAATCAGTAGTCCGGTAGTTCCTGTATTCTCAGCACCAACGGCTATTGATGCATGTGACAGTGCTCCGGTAATCACATTTACTGATGTAACAGTAGCAATAAGTGGAGGATCGGAAATCACAAGAACATGGAAAGCAACTGATGCATGCGGAAACGTTTCAGCACCAGTAAGTCAAGTTATCAAGGTTCTGAACGCTTCAGTAGTGAGCATAGTTGCCACTACAGCAAATGCATCGGAGCCATCTACTAACGGATTGTTTACTATTAGCTTATCTAATCCAGTAACAACTTCAACAGTAGTAACATATACTGTGACCGGTACGGCTACCAACGGAACGGATTATGCTACTATCACAAATACGATTACTATTCCAGCGAATACTATTAGCGTAACTATTCCTGTAACAGTAATTGATGATAATATATTGGAAGGGTCTGAAAGTGTAATCATTACCTTGAACAGTACTAATAATGCTGTAACAGTAACCCCAATAGTAGCGGATGCAACAGCCACGGTAACGATAAACGATAATGAAATAACACCAACAATTGGTAGTATTCAAGCTAATAACGATGATGCTGGTACAATAGATCCTATTAAAGGGATAAAAGATGTTTTAAATATATTAGCAAATGATACTTTTAATGGACAGCCAATAAATCTAGCGGATATAATATTGACAGTAGTGCCAAATACTAATTTCAATGTAGCTCCAAATGGCGTATTAGAAGCATTAGCCAATATACCAGGAGGAGTTCATACGTTATCGTATACAATTTGCGAAAAAGCAAATCCAAATAATTGTAGTTCTGCTACAGTAAGTGTATTCGTTGTACAACCAAGTATTGCTTTGGTGAAAGCAGGTCATCTCAATGATGAAAATGGAGACAGTTATGCACAAGCTGGAGAAACCATTACTTATAGTTTTGATGTGACAAATACTGGAAACACGCCACTGACTGATGTAAACGTATCAGACCCATTGCCAGGAGTTGTGATGACTGGAGGTTTAATAACATTGGGAGTAGGGGAATCAAATACTACTAATTTTAAAGGGACATATGTAATTACACAAGCTGATGTTAATTTAGGATCTGTCTCAAATCAAGCTACGGTTTATGGTACAAGTCCAAACGGTAGAGTTGTTGAAGATAAATCTGATGATACGAATTTGGTAAATGATAATCCAACGGTATTAAACGTTTCAAGATGTGTTATAAAAGTTTATAACGCAGTATCTCCTGATGGAGGTGGTAAAAACGATAAATTGTATATAGAAGGATTAGATTGTTATCCAAATAACTCAGTAGAGGTTTATAACCGTTGGGGTGTATTAGTTTTTGAAAGAGAACATTATAATAATGATGATAGATCTTTTAGAGGGGTTTCTGAGGGACGTGTAACTGTTGAGAAATCTCAGGAGTTACCAGTAGGTACCTATTTTTATATACTTAAGTATAAAGATAATAGTTCTAATACAATTGAAAAATCAGGGTATTTATATTTGAATAGAAGGTAAAAAGTTAACAGTTTATGAAGATTTTAGTGATTATAGATTACATATAATAACAAGACTTAATTTATAAAAGTGTATTTTTGCGCGATTTATAAAAATTGTTTGTTCATGACGGCTATAAAGATTTTTTATAAAGATTAATACAAAAGCTTATGGAAAGAAGGATAACGGGATTTATTGTGCTGCTTATTTCAGTTGCTTCATATGCGCAGCAAGATGCTCAATACACGCAATATATGTATAATACAATAATTGTTAATCCAGCTTATGCAGGCACTAGGCAGTCAATGAACATCTTTGCATTGCACCGTAGGCAATGGGTAGGAATAGAAGGTGCTCCAGTGACGAATACAATTTCTATAAATACTCCAATTAGTGAGAGTAAAGTAGGTTTGGGAGTGTCTGTAGTAAACGATCAAATAGGACCATCGGATGAGAATAATATTGCTGTAGATTTCTCATATACTATAAATACCTCAGAGGAATATAAAATGTCATTTGGGTTAAAAGCCAGTGCAAATCTATTAAATGTAGATTTTACTAAATTAGATCAATACCCTGGTGATCCTATTTTTGAACAGAATGTAGATAATAAATTTTCACCTAACGTTGGAGTTGGTTTCTATTTGCATTCGGATTATAGTTATATTGGATTGTCTGCTCCTAATTTAATTGAAACAGAGCATTTTGATAAATCGGCAACATCTTCTGAGAGTCATATTGCTAAAGAAAAAATAAATTACTATTTGATTGCTGGTTACGTATTTGAATTAGGCCCTAGTGTAAAATTTAAACCATCATTGTTAACCAAATATGTTCCAGGTGCACCATTACAAGTAGATGTGTCTGCCAATTTCTTGATTAATGAAAAGTTTGTGGGTGGACTGGCTTACAGATGGAGTGCTGCTGTGAGTGCAATGATAGGATTTCAAGCCAGTGACTCGTGGTTTATAGGCTATAGTTATGATTTTGACACAACCGCATTGGCAAGCTATCATTCTGGTTCACACGAAATTTTCTTACGATACGAACTGTTTAAAAAATATGATAAAATGATCTCCCCAAGATTCTTCTAAAACTTAAAAAAATATGGAATTGGCATAATAAAAAATGATTATAAAGATCAGTCATAGTATGCAAATTGTATATATCTCTAACCTAAAAAAAACAATAAAAACAATAATATGAAAATTAATAATATCGTTTATAGCTTGATTTTAAGTACTCTCTTTTTTAAAGGGTTTGCACAAAAAACAACTCTCGCTAAAGCAGATAAGAATTACGATCGTTACGCTTACGTTGATGCAATTGATAATTATGAAAAGGTAGCCGCAAAAGGTTATAGAGATGAAAAGATGTTTCAAAAGCTGGGTAATGCTTATTATTTTAAAGCTGAATTACCAAAAGCCCTAAAATGGTATGAACGCCTTTTTACGATAAATCCAGAACAAGAGCCTGAATATTGCTATCGCTACGCACAGGCCTTAAAATCAACTGGGGATTATGCAAAAGCAGATCAAATGCTTGAAAAATTCAATGCTAAAAATGCTAGTGATAAAAGAGCTGTTTTATTTACCGAGAATAAAAATTATCTTGAAGAAATTAAAGCCAATTCAGGACGTTTTCAAGTTGTAGACGCGGGGGTTAACTCGGAGTTTTCAGATTATGGAAGTTCAATTTTGGGAGAAAAATTGGTTTTTGCTTCTGCACGTGATACAGGAGGTGTTTCTAAGAAAGTGTTTAAGTGGACAAACCAATTCTTTACAAATTTGTATTCATCGGAGATGAAGTCGGATGGTGAAATGGGAAAACCGGAACTATTTGATAAAAAAATCAATTCTAAGTTCAACGAGTCTACAGCCATATTTACCCAAGATGGAAAAACGATGTATTTTACCAGAAATAATTACCTGGAAGGCAAAAGAGGGAAAGATGCTAATAAAAACACTTTATTAAAACTTTATAGAGCTAGTTTGAATAAAGTAGGAGAGTGGGTAGATGTAATTGAGTTGCCATTTAATAGTAATGAATATAGTTTAGCTCACCCAGCATTAAGCCCTGATGAGAAAACCTTATATTTTGCTTCAGATATGCCAGGAACTTTAGGGCAGTCTGACTTGTTTAGAGTTAAAATAGATGCAGACGGAAAATATGGAAGACCTGAAAATCTTGGACCGGAAATTAATACCGAAGGTAGAGAAACATTCCCATTTGTATCAGGAGATAACGAACTGTATTTTGCTACTGATGGCCGTCCAGGTTTAGGTGGATTGGATATATATGTTGCTAAAATCGATTTGAATGGAAGTTTCTATGGAGTACAAAATGTAGGTGGACCTATCAATAGTAATCAAGATGATTTTGCTTTTTTTATTAACAGTAAAAACAGAAATGGATTTTTTACCTCGAATAGAGAAGGTGGTAAAGGGTTTGATGATATTTATAGATTCGTAGAGAATAAAAAACTAACTTGTGAGCAAACTCTTTCTGGAATTGTGACAGATCTTGATTCTGGACAAATATTAGCAGGAGCTAAGTTGACTTTGCTTGACAATGAGTTTAAACCATTACAAGAAATTGTTTCTGACGAAAAAGGGTATTATAGTTTTAGTGTTGATTGTGGTAAAATATATTATCTTAGAAGTGCTAAAGATGAGTATCAAACCAAGGAAGAAAAGGTTAAAACCAGAATTAGATCCGGAAATAAAGATTTCCCAGTTATGTTAGAGAAACGCATCAAGCAAATAGCTGTTGGAACAGATTTAGCCAAGACATTGAATATTCCGATTATCTATTTTGATTTAGACAAGTCTACTATTCGTAAAGATGCTGCATTTGAGTTGGCAAAAGTACTAGTTGTAATGCAGGATTTCCCAGAGATGAAAATCGAAGTGCGTTCACATACAGATAGCCGCCAAACGGCCAGCTATAATGAAAAATTATCTGATAAAAGAGCTAAAGCAACTGTTGCTTGGTTAGTGAAAAACGGTGTAGATTCTACTAGAATTATAGGAAAAGGGTATGGTGAATCACAGTTAGTGAATCATTGCTCAGATGGTGTTAAATGTACTGAAGAAGAACATCAAGCTAATAGACGAAGCGAGTTTATTATTGTTTCGATGAAGTAATAGAATTTTTTTAGTAAAATCCTTTCTTTCTGAATTTGTTCAGAGAGAAAGGATTTTTTTTATGAGTGTTTTTTATGGTCATTGGTATTATTTGTTTTCAAAAAGGATTACCAAACTCTCAAAATCTTATATTTGTATCTGCAATGCACAATTTTTGACTTTCATTCTGTAAAAAGTCTTAAGTTTTAATTTAATTCAATGCCTAAATATGCGGTTATTTCTTGGTTGTTTCCTTTTTCTATCATTTTTCAAAGGGTTTTCTCAAGGGAAAGAATTTTCAATTGATACATTACATGTCAAAATAGATTCGCTTTATAGAGAAGATCAATTCTACACAGGATTGATTTATAATTCGCTTTTAAATAAACCTTCGGATTTTTCACAGCAAAGAGTTTCATTTGGTTTTTCTGCTGGGTTTCTAAGGGATATGCCTGTAAATAAAAGTAGAACAGTTGCAATAGCACCTGGTATTGGATTCGTTTATAATAATTATATTCAAAATCTTGCCATTACAGGTACGAACGAAAATCCCATTTATACCGTAATTCCTTCCACAGAAAATTATCACAGAAATAAATTTGAACAGTTCCTTGTAGAAATTCCAATCGAATTTAGATGGCGTACTTCAACTCCGGAAGTATATAAATTTTGGAGGATTTATGGGGGATTTAAATTTAGTTATCTGTTATTAGACAGATCGGTTTATGATAATCAAACAAAAATAATCATCAGAAATAATAAAGATTTTAATGAATTTCTTTATGGAGCCTATATTTCTGCGGGGTATAATACTATAAATTTATACGCTTATTATGGTTTGAATTCCCTTTTTAAATCAACAGCAAAAGTAAATGACGAGTCAATAAAAATGAATGCTTTAAGTATAGGAATTATGTTTTATATCCTATAACCACAAAAAAAGCAAGGACAATTGAGAAAGGCTACCTATTAAAAGACCAATTAGAAGTTCTTTAGGAGTATGTGCGTTCATTTCTAAACGTGAAGAAGCAACAAATCCGCTAGATAAAACGAAAAAAAGCACAAGGTAAATAGCATTTGCCTGATGATGAATATTCAGCCCAAAAACAAATACGGTTAATGAAGAAATAGCTAACATATGTAAGCTAGCCTTGATTTTACAAAACAATAATATGAGAGCTATTATGGTGCTTAATAAAGCGCCTAGAAAGAAAAAATGGAGCTCTGCATATCTTTCTATAGTTATGCTTTTTTGTACTAGCAGGATGATTATAAAACACTGTACTAATAATGGAATTTTTCGTTGATCAATATTGACAATCATTATAGAATTGATTTTGCCAGTTGATCGTAGAAAAAAATAAAATGCGATGGGTATAAGTATTGTAAGTGTTGTTACTTGTGTCAATACAATAATAATTTCCTCTATTCTAAAATTAGAAAAGGCAAATAGAAAATAGACAAAAGTGGCTATTGTCGGTATGAATAGCGGATGAAAAATATAGGAGAAAACGGGAAGTATTTTTTTCAAGTTCAAAAGAGTGTTTGAAGATTGTTTATTGGTTAATTCAATTAAAAGATTCTCTTGAATTTATATTTTTTTTCTCATTCTAGCTACAGGAATTTCTAACTGTTCTCTATATTTTGCAATAGTTCTTCGCGCAATAGGATATCCTTTGTCTTTTAATATTTCAGCTAAAAGGTCATCTGCAAGCGGTTTTTGTTTGTCTTCTTCGTCAATTGTGTTTTTAAGAATTGTCTTGATTTCAAGAGTTGAGACATCTTCACCCTGATCATTTTTCATGGCTTCCGAGAAGAATTCTTTGATCAATTTAGTGCCATACGGTGTTTCAACATATTTGCTGTTGGCTACTCTGGAAACGGTTGATATATCCAGACCTACCATGTCTGCAATATCTTTTAAAATCATGGGTTTGATCTTGGTTTCGTCGCCATCAAGTAAATATTCCTGTTGATAATGCATTATGGCATTCATAGTGACAAATAGAGTGTCTTGACGTTGCTTTATAGCATCAATAAACCATTTGGCTGAATCCAGTTTTTGTTTGATAAACTGAACAGCATCTTTTTGTGAACTAGATTTGTCTTTAGAATCCTTATAGGTTTGCATCATTTCCTGATAATCTTTAGAAACGTGTAATGCCGGTGCATTTCTGCCATTTAGGGTTAGTTCTAATTCACCATCTATAATGCGAATGGTAAAGTCGGGAACTACATTCTCTGTGACTTTATTGTTTCCGGCAAATGATCCGCCTGGTTTAGGATTAAGCCTTTCTATTTCATGAACGGCATTTCGGAGTTGTTCATTAGAAATATTGAATTTTTGTATGAGTTTTTCATAATGCTTTCTAGCAAATGCATCAAACTGTTGTTCGATGATGGCTGTGGCAAGATCAACTGATTCTGTCGGTGTTTTATGCTTTAACTGCAGTAATAAACATTCTTGTAAATCACGTGCACCCACACCTGTTGGTTCTAATTCATGAATGATTTGAAGAATGTTTTCTACTTCTTTTTCATTGGTATATAAACCTTGGGTAAATGCCATGTCATCGACAATGTCTGGAATACTTCTGCGAATGTATCCCATATCATCTATACTACCCACTAGAAATTCAGCGATATCACGCTCTTCGTCACTTAGAATAAAAGTGTTCAATTGATTGATTAAATCCTGATGAAAGCTAACGGGAGCTGCAAAAGGAATTTCTCTTTCGTCATCGTCATCACCGTAATTATTGACTTGGGTTTTATAATCCGGTGTGTCGTCATGACTTAAATATTCGTCTATGTTAATGTCTTCAGCGTCTATTCTGTCAGCTTCGGAATCATCATAATCGTCATATTGTTCATTGTCAAACTCGTCTTTTTCATGATGATCCTCTTCTTCTTTTCCAGATTCCAAAGCAGGATTCTCATTCATTTCTTCCAATAAACGTTGTTCAAATGCTTGCGTAGGTAGCTGAATTAACTTCATCAACTGGATTTGTTGAGGAGATAATTTTTGTGATATTTTTAAATTTAAAAACTGCTTTAGCATTTTTTGTTGTTTTAGTTTCAGGTTTCAAGTTTCAAGTTTGCTGAACGTCCAACAACCTGAAACTTGAAACCTGAAACAATTTTTTTCTTAGAATTCTGCATTCATTGGTGTTCTTGGGAAAGGAATTACGTCACGTATGTTAGTCATTCCTGTTACAAAAAGAACTAGTCTTTCAAATCCAAGCCCAAAACCAGAGTGAACCGCAGAACCAAATCTTCTAGTGTCTAAATACCACCATAATTCTTCTTCGTCTATTCCTAAGGCTTTCATTTTTTCGACCAATACATCAAAACGCTCTTCTCTTTGAGAACCTCCTACGATTTCTCCAATTCCTGGGAAAAGGATATCCATCGCACGAACTGTTTTTCCGTCTTCGTTCAAACGCATATAGAAAGCTTTGATATTTGCTGGGTAATCAAATAAGATTACTGGGCATTTAAAGTGTTTTTCTACCAAATAACGTTCGTGTTCTGATTGTAAATCAGCTCCCCATTCGTTAATGATATAGTTGAATTTTTTCTTTTTGTTTGGAGTAGAATCTCTTAAGATATCAATTGCTTCGGTGTATGAAACACGTTTGAAGTTGTTATCCATAACAAATCCTAATTTTTCTAACAAAGGCATTTCGCTTCTTTCAGCCTGTGGCTTTGATTTTTCTTCTTCAATCAAACGACTTTCCAAGAATTTTAAATCTTCGCTACAGTTATCAACGGCATATTTTACTACATATTTAATGAAATCTTCGGCAAGATCCATATTGTCATTCAAGTCATTGAAAGCCACTTCTGGTTCAATCATCCAAAATTCAGCCAAATGGCGAGAAGTGTTTGAGTTTTCGGCTCTAAAAGTTGGTCCAAAAGTATAAATCTGACCCAAAGCCATTGCAAAAGTTTCTCCTTCTAATTGTCCGGAAACAGTAAGATTAGTTTCCTTCCCAAAGAAATCCTCTTTGTAATTTACTTTTCCGTCTTCGGTTCTTGGTGTATTGTCAAATGGTAAAGCGGTAACTTTAAACATTTCACCAGCACCTTCTGCATCAGATCCAGTGATGATTGGTGTATTTACATAAACAAATCCTTTTTGTTGGAAATAACTATGAACTGCATATGATAAAACCGAACGTACACGCATAATTGCTCCAAAAGCATTGGTACGTACACGCAAATGCGCATTTTCACGCAAGAATTCCAAAGAATGTTTCTTTGGTTGCATTGGGAATTTCTCAGCATCTGAATCACCCAAGATTTCCAGTTTATTTACCTGAATCTCATATTTTTGTCCTGCTCCTTTGCTCTCTACCAAACTTCCGGTTACCGAAATTGCGGCACCAGTTGTAATTCTCTTTAAAGTTTCATCTGGAGTATTCTCAAAATCGACAACACATTGTATATTATTAATGGTAGAACCATCATTTAAAGCAATAAACTGATTATTTCTAAAAGTTCTAACCCAACCTTTTGCATTAATTTCCTGTAACGTTGTTGTACTGTTTAGTAAGTCTTTAACTTTTGTGTGTCTCATTTTGATATTTGATTTTAGAGTTCTGATTTTAGATTAAAACAAAAATCTGTGTTTTTAATCTAAATGCAAATATAAATGATTTGTTTGTAATTGTCATTGTGCATAATGGAGTAATCAGGAGCATTTTCCTGCTATCCGTTATATCTTTTATTTTTTAAAGAAAAAAGTAAAAGGATACTGTTTCAAAAGTAGTTAACTGAATTCCTATTGAAAAATAGAAATGAATTCAGTTAACTACAAGTTTTGAAATTCTTAACCATTGGTTTATAACTTTAGAGAGCAGTGTCTAATTTTTTTCAAAATCATCAATCTCTTCGTCAGTGTATTCGAGGATTTCAAGTTTAGGTTCGATAAATTCCTGCTCGTTTGCAATAGTTTTATTCAGGGTTAAAACCAATGCAGGCAATAACATTAAATTAGATAACATTCCGAATAGCAAAGTCAAAGAAATTAAACCTCCTAGAGCAATCGTTCCTCCAAAACTTGAAAGCATAAATACCGAAAATCCGAAGAACAAAACGATAGAAGTATAAAACATGCTAAGCCCCGATTCGCTGAAGGTGGCATAAACGGATTTCTTTATTTTCCAATCGTTTTTCCTTAGTTCCTCTCGATATTGAGCCAAGAATCGAACAGTATCATCGACGGAGAGACCAAAGGCAATACCGAAAACCAAAATTGTAGAAGGTTTTAGCGGAATGTCTAAAAAGCCCATAAGCCCTGCAGTTAATAATAGTGGCAATAGATTTGGAATTAATGAAACCAATACCATTTTGAATGAACGAAACATAAACGCAATCAAAAGTGCTGTTAGGAAAAAAGCAAATACTAAAGAAGAAAGTAGATTGTCTAGAAGATATCCGGTTCCTTTTTGAAACACTAATGCTTTTCCAGTAATAATTACGTTGTATCTATCTGGAGGAAAGAGCATGTCTGCTTTTTTACGAATTTCAGATTCTATTATAGGGATTCTGCTGCCACTTTCGTCACGCATAAATGTGGTAATTCGAGCTACTTGTCCTGTAGGATCGACATAGCTTTTCATTAAGTTTTCTTTAGAATCTTTGGTGGCATTCTTGGCATAAGACAATATAAATGCCTGCTCCTGAGAAGTAGGTAAGTCGTAATAATCAGGGTTTCCGTTGTAATAAGCCTGTTTAGAATATTTCACCAGATTGACAATAGAAATTGGTTTTGAAAGTTCTGGGATTTCTTCTATCGTTTTTTGAAGCTCGTCCATTTTTTTCAAAGTAGATAATTTCATTATCCCTTTTTTGCGTTTGGTGTCAA